>JAISCO010000134.1 GCA_031265535.1 Spirochaetaceae bacterium
ATAATGATTATCCTTTCTTGTTTTGCCCTCGCGGGAAACACCGCCTCGTTGATACTGCTCGGTAAATCGAAAACAAAAGAAGTGCATATCAAATCAAGCCAGATATTTACTTCAAATGATGTTATCGCCAATATCGGCGTTATTGTTGCCGCCGCGCTGGTGTATTTTTTACAAAACCGAATCCCGGATTTGGTTATCGGCGCGGTCGTGTTTTCGTTTGTGCTAAGGGGAGCGGTCGCTATTTTGAAACTGTCAAAATAAGTTTGTGCTTGCCGATTTCGCGCCGATTGAGGCGCTGTTTGGAAAAATATCTCTTTCCGGACATACTTTTGAACTGTAACGAAAAAGGAGGAAAAGGTAATATGCTGGAGATGCGCAGAGTTGACAGGCTTATGAAAGAGGAGGATGCTTTTGCCCTGCTGGAAAAAGGTGAATACGGAATTCTCGCAACGGTCGATAGGGAGGGCTGGCCTTACGGAACGCCCGTGAATTACGTTGTTGCCGACAAGCACATTTATTTTCACGGCACGGCTTCGGGCGGCAGCAAATACGACAATATCATGCGTGATGGCAGAGTTTGCTTCACGGTGGTCGGAAAGACCGAGGTTACGCCGGAGAAGTTCGGTACACTCTTTGAGAGCGTGATCGCCTTCGGAGAGGCGAGTTTGGTTTCTGATGAAGAAGAACGCCTGGCAGTGTTCAGGGAATTCCTCAAAAAATACAGCTCTGAATTTTTGACCGAAGGGGAAAAATACATAAAGGCGATGGGACCAAAGGCAATGATTGTCAAAATAGCGATCAAAAGCCTGACGGGTAAACAGAAACAGCGGTCTTGAGCATTGGAGGAACTATGACTGGATGGGTATATTCAGATACAGTTAAAGAACATTTTACCAACCCGAAAAATGTTCTTCTTGATGATGAGTCGGCGTTTCCCGCCAACGCGCGGGGGGAGACGGGAAACATACGCTGCGGGGATCAGATGGTGATACTGCTGCGGATTACGGGTGATGTGATAAGCGACGTGCGCTGGAAAACCTACGGCTGCGCGAGCGCCATCGCATCCACGAGTATGCTCTCCGAGATCATCAAGGGGATGCACATCGCCGACGCATATAAGATAAAACCCGAAGACCTCGTAGAAAAACTTGGCGGGTTGCCGGAAAACAAGATCCACTGTTCGGTGCTGGGCGACAAAGCCATGAGAGCCGCCATCGACGATTACCTTGAAAAGACCGGTCGGGCCGGGCTTTTCAAGGAAGAAGCGGTGACCATTTGCAACTGCATGGGGATTACCGACAAAGACCTGGAAGCCGCCTACAAAAACGGCGCCCGGAGCTGGGAGGATTTCCAGGCCGCGACCAAGATCGGCACGGTCTGCGGCGGCTGCAAAACAAAAGCATTGGAACTGCTTCACGAATTCGATCATTTGTACGGATAGAGCGCCCGTACTATCATGAGCATTTTAAGCAGGACTATCGCTTTGACGGCGGCATGGAAGCACAACTTGGGAGGCGGTAAAGTGAGAAATCATAGAAGGAAAAAAAAATTGGAGGAACAAACAATGACCGACTGGTTTTATTCGGATACCGTCAAAGATCATTTTTCCAATCCCCGAATGTGCTTTTTGACGATAAGTCCTGCTTCCCTGCAGACGCCCAAGGGCAGACGGGAAACATCAAGTGCGGGGATCAAATACTCCTGCGGATTGAGGACGACATCATCACCGACATGCGCTGGAAAAAACCGGACGGAGATGCTCAAAGAGGTGGTCACCGAGATATATACTACTGCCTGGGCATAACCGACAAGGACATAGAAAACGCCTACCTCAAAGGTGCCCGCGCTCGCAGTTGGGAACAACTCCAGCAGGCCACCAGGATCGGTACTCTCTGCGATGGCTGCAAGGAAAAGGCTCTGGAACTTCTCCATGAATTCGACCACATCTATGGGACATAGGGCCTTTCTGTGGCTGCGGTTGTGAGGGCGGGGCAGGCCATTTGCAAAAGGGACATTGCCGGACCGCAGAGAGAATAACAGAATTTAAGCAAATTTCGTAACCAAGGAAGCCTAATGATATATACCAAAACCAGTTTAGCTCAAAAGACGACCATACTTAAAACCGCCATAGAAAAAGCCGAAGCCCTCATTATCGGCGCGGGTGCCGGACTTTCCGCCGCCGCCGGTTTGGATTATGACGATACCGCCACTTTCAACGCCCTGTTCCCCGGCTATCATGACCGTTACGGCCTCAAGACCATCAGTGAAGCCGGCTTTTACCAATTCTCCACCCCGGAGGAACAATACGCATATTGGATGCGGCACATCTGCGCCATACGCTATAACTTTCCGGCGGGAAAACCCTACCTTGATTTATCCCGCATAATCAAAGACAGAAATTACGTTATCCTTACCACCAACACTGACGGACAGTTTTTCAAGTCAGGTTTTGACCCCGATAAAATCTGTTTTCCCCAGGGAGACCTATCCTTCTTCCAATGCTCAAAGCCCTGTAGTGATGAACTCTACCCCAACGAACAAACGGTAAAAGAAATACTCTCCCATATCGGCAATAAAGAGTTTGCCATACCAACCGGCGACATACCCCGCTGCCCGCATTGCGGAAACCCCTTAATTCCCAACATTCGCGCAAGTCATTCGTTTGTCGAAAAACCGTGGATAGAAAAATATCAAATGCTGAATGACTTCCTGGACGCGAACCGGGGCAAGAAAATGCTGTTCCTCGAACTCGGCGTGGGCTTCAGCGCCCCCGGCATAATCCGCCACGAATTCGAATTCCTGTTTATGATGCGCAAGTACGCCGAAATGCTACGCATAAACCTGAACATCGTTGAAATATCCCTGATACACAAAGAAGACCGCGCCGCCGTCATTCAGGGCGACATCGGCCGCATTCTGAGTAAACTGGCGGAAGACTATTGATTACTTTTTCGCCTTATTCTTTTCCTGGCATTCAAGGAGAATATCAAGCTGTTTGATGACATACTCCTGTAAGTAATCGTCCAGCTTTTCAAAATTCCGCATAACTCTGTCCCGCCGGGGATTATGCTTTTCTTTGAACATCTTCCCCGTCCCCTCCCGCAGCCATTTTTCGCTGACCCCGCAATTCACGCAGATAAGCTCGATAATGCGGTCATTGATTTCCCTGTGGCTTGTCTCAAGAGCGCCGATATAGGAGCGGCTTACCTTTATCGCTTCGGCAAACTCATCCTGCCTCATGCCGAGCGCCTTGCGGGCTTCGCCGATACGCCTGTTTATGTCCCTGTCTTTAGATAGCAAGAAACCCTCCATAAAGAAACAATATAGAGAAAAGCGGAACATAAATCAAGCGGGAAAGGCATTGACAAATAAATACAAAATAGAATATAATAATCTACAATGAAACATAAAACCATGAAATCTGAACGAAAAAACTATTTCGCCTACGCTTTCGATAAATTAGATGATGAAGCTCAAATCCTCCTTGAGACTCTCACCGCCCGGCTATCCGAAATCCACGATACCAGCCCCGAAAAGTTGACCGCCACTGGAAAAAAGGCGAAAAATATACTACAACCAAACAGGAAACAGGATAACTGAAAACATGACGAACAAAACCGAAACCCGCCTGCCCTGGGGCAATGGCGGGATAACCATAAAAGGCCGTAACGCCGGCGTCAAACACCTAACCGTACACTTTGACGGCGAACAGCTCAACATCGTGGATTTTCTGAACAACAGCCTCATGACCGAATACGCCGCCATGTATGAAGCCATCATGTCAAAGTACGAAGCCAGACTAAAAAGCGGGAGTATATTCGACCACGATTTTCCTGAGACAAAATTCACTCCCCAAAAAATTGAACCGCCCCATGACAAACCCGCTCCTACCGTTGCCGACAAGGAACTCATAGAGACACTACTGAAGGGATATTACCCTTATATTGACCAGATCAAAGACCACTTCAAACAATACGAGGCACATGTAGAACGCTGGTATAACGATTTGCCGGAGAGCGAAAAGAAGACATCGAATTATTTGAAATAATCAACTAAATATGGCAAAAGCGGACCTATTATTGACATATAGACACCTAATTTGTTTATAAATCTGTCATAATAATCTTTGAATGTTTTCTTGTCGGCTTTGTTTTTTTCCATTTCCGCTAAATAAGATAACAATTCATTCTTGATACATTCATCTTCGATATTCTTGGTTATTTCATTTCTGATTTCTTCAAAAACATTCTCACTTTGTTGTGTAATATTTTTCCCTATTGCAATCATGGACTTGTCTGCTGTGATTTTTCCAATATTGATAATCGTTATTTCACCTGCTTCTATTTTATCATCCTGTATATCTCCTATATCTTCTATTTTATACTGGAGCTTTCTTAGTAATTTATTGAATGCGGGCTCTACAATTTTCCTATTGAATAAATATAAATTCTCATCGTAAGAATTCTTCATATAAATACTAAATGGTCCACTTTCTATAGTTGATTCATCCTCTGCCATATATTTTAACACTTCTAGTATTAAAGCGATTTCTTCATCCTCATCTTCAGGAATAACAAAATTGCATTGTATTTGATGGCCTGTACTGATAAATCCAACATTTTTTTCGTCAAGTTGTAAATCGAGATAGGGAGTAATAATAAAATTTAATATCTCATTGTTTTTGATTGTTAGAAATAACTGTTTAATACGTAGCGCATATTGGTCTCGTTCCGCATTCAGAATATTGTTTATACATTCTGTTAGTTCAATAATGGCTCTATTGATATGTTTTTTCTCGTATTTCATATAATCCCTCATAGAATAACCCACCATAATGTTTTTTAATTTTTCTTTCAAGATAACCGAAGAATAATATTGGGGGAAGTCTCCCCCCCGCTCCAAAGCCTGCGGCTTTTCCGCTTCCCCCTCTGCGGGGGATACCCCCCGCAACGCCCCCAAAGACAAACAGGTAAAAATTGCTTCGCAATTTTCCGAATCATTTACCTTCGTAATCCGTCACCTTTATCCAGTGAACCGGGGCCTCTGTCCCGTAACTCCCCTTTGTCACGGCCCTTGCTCATCCGCCCGGTGAGCGGGCGCCGCAAGGGCCGCGCCAACCCCTTCGGGGCCGGGGCCTGGTCCGCATACGCATACCGTCAGGTTTTCATTTTCAAACTGCGGCCTTTAGGAAGATACGCTGAAAATGTGTACAGCAGCCCGGCAGGGCGGGAGGCGGGTTTTTGCCCGCAGGTGTGAGGGCAAAAAACCCACCCCCCGCCAGCCTCCGGCGGTAAACAAATGGGGGCGGTGGCGGTTTTTGGGTACGGGGCTTTTTCCCTCCCGTCCCCCGGTCGCAGCTATCGGGGGTTATTTCCCAAAAGGAGGTATACATATCATGTATACACCGCAGTTGTCAGATTTTTCCGTCATTTCCCTTCGCCGCCTCGCCTGGGCTATGGGTACGCCTATGGGCGCGGCCGTTAACCGTATTGTCCGGCTCCTGCCAGCAATGGTAGACCCTGCGCTTGTCTGCCAGCGTTGCAAAGACAAATCAAAATGTCCGGCCTGTGTTTTCAGTACCGCGGTCAGCGAAAGCGAAAAAACCGCTTTAACGGCCATCTAAACAAGCCGCCCCGGCGCGCGCCGGGGCGCGAAGGAGAAAAAGTCATGAACATCACAGCCGTTTTGAAAGTCTTCAAAGGTTCCTCTCTTATCACGGAGCGGGGGGAATTCAAAATAAGCCGGGTTTTTTTCTGACGGCAAGGCCGCCAATAAAGCCCGGTATTACTACTACTGCGATGAAGGCAGCGTAATCATTTACGCCCGGCGCGGCAGGGCGGGCAAGAGGATATTTGCCGTCGCGGGCAAATAAAAAGAAAGGCCGCCGGAGGGAGGCCCCCGGACGGCCTTTTGTCTTTCTGTTTTTTGTTATCCGCTGTCAGCTTCCGCCGCTCTCGGCTTTTGTTTTCAAAACGACGATATTTCCCGCAGGGCGTGTAACAAGAAACCCGTCCCGTTTGCGGAAGCGCAAAAACAGTTCCCCGTACTGCATGCTTTCGGTGGTCTGGTCAAACTTTTTTATCTCTATGCCCTTCCTGTTCCCGTGCTGTATGCGTTTGGGGTTCATAAAGATCGCAAACGGCGTAGCCGCCGCTATGTCCGCGAGCTGCGGCATAATGTTTACTTCGTGGTAGGGGTAGAGGTCCAGTTTTCCCGGCATGGCTTCCGTTGGCCGCCGCCATACCGGGCGGCCGTCGGCGTCCTCAATACCCGCTATGTGATTTAATACCGTCTCATGCAGAAACCACGCGCAGTCTTTGCGTTCCTCAGCCGGAACCTTATACACCGCGTCCCGAAAGTCCTTCCACGTCAGGTCAAGTATATCACTGCTTGCCAGCGTTACGGTTGTTACCCCCGCCGCCGCCATTGCCCCGGTAAAGGGGGCCGCGTTTGCCAATAAACATTGTTTGTCGAATTCCTGCCCGTAACTTTCGGTAAACTCGTCCATAAACATTGTCCCCAGGTCAATAAACACGTCTTCCTCAAACTCGTCGTACCAGGGGATAAAGCCCGCCAGGGTATAGGCTTTCAGTTCTACCCGCTGCGCACCCTGGGGTTTCGAGCCGCTAATCTGCTGCCCGTAGGCCGTAAGCCACGAAAGCTGTACCCCGCCCCGGTTGTGGGTCGGCAAAAAGATTGAAGGCCCGGTCATGGGCCTGTGGCGCACAAGGTTCATCATTACGCTTTTCTTCGCCGCGTCTGTCATAATCTCCGTTTCGTAAATGGGGTTAATAAGATACTGGTCATTCGTGGCGAGGTTTCCCATCGGCGTACCAAGCGCCGCTTTCTCCACTTCCCAGCCTTTTTCTCCCCAGCATACTTCCTTCGGATTGGTCCAGTTCTCCGCTTTCAGGTTCGGACTAAAGGACAACTCCGCGAGAGCCTTCTGATTTCCGTTCCACGCCGCCGCGATGCCCCGGCCTATGCTGTAGAGCAATTCCCGCCTTGTCATCTCACGCGGGTGGGCCGCCTGTCCTTTCAATTCCTCCCGCAGGGTCTTCACCGTGCTTTTGAGAGCCTCAACTTCCGAAGCCTGTTCCCCGGCTACGCCCTCAAGCGCCTTCACAATATCCTCAAGGATAATTTCTTTTTCCTGAAAATATTCCGCCGCCTTCGCCGGGTCGGTGAATCCTGTGGCCTCGATTTTTTTCATGGCCGCCAGTTTCTGTTTTACCGCCAATACTGTTTCATTACCCATTGTTTCCTCCTGTATGATTCGTGATAATGTTTCCCAAAAAGTCAGGGAAACCCGCCGCCCTGTCCGCGGCGAATTCCTTTGTCAACGCGAAGGGATTCGCCGGAACATTGCAGATTGAAAATTCAAGAAGTTCCTGCTTCCTGAAAATCAAAGTTGTTCCGTCCTTCCCGTCTTCCTTTGACGGAATCTCAATCTCCAGCACCCGGAACCCCACGGAACCCGCCCGGATAACCCCGCGCCGTACCCGTTCCCCTATGGCCCAGCCGAAGGGGTCATAGTCTTTGTCATTGAAAACGACAAGACCATGCAAACCGTCTTCATCAGTGAAAAGATTGTCCGCTTTCCCGATTGCCGGAATGTCGTATCTGTGCGCCCATTCCACTACCGGGTTTTTCAGGTAGTGAGAATAATCCCACCCCGCGGGGTCTATGCGCTCACTGAAGCGGTCAAGGTCAAACGTGGAAAACGTCCAGGCGGCGCCGCCGCTTTCCGCTTCCGCGTTCCGGCAAAAAGGAACCAAAGCGACAAGTTCCACGTCCAGCCCGTCTTTTACTCCCTTTATGCCGCCCTCATGCCGCCGTAGCCCCAATTCTCCCCGCAGAAAATCCAGCAGCGCGGACGAATCGCGCATAACAAACTCCCCGCCCTTATTTCGCATAACCATCTTCAAACCTCCTTTTTTTTCTCCAGGCTCTTCACTCTTCATCAGGTTAAACAGTAATAACCGTTCAGAATGATTTTCCCGGCATTCTGCGCCAGCCGTATCATCTGCGCCATGTTCGCCGCCTGATAGCGCGAGAAAATACCCGTCCTGTGATGCGCTACCGTCCGCTCGCTGATTTCCAAAAGGCCCGCGATTTCCTTTATCTTTTTTCCGTTCGCCAGTATGACAAGGATTTTGTCTTCCCGGGAACTTTCCCTCATCGATGGTTCGGGTATCTCGCCGAGTTCCTCCATTCTCTTTTGTAGTTTTCGCGTAACATATTTTTTCCCGTCCAGAATCGCCTTGAAGCCGTGAATGAAATCCGCCATGCCGCAGTGAAGCGATATGTAGCGCTCCACGCCGAAAAACAAAAATCGTAATTCTATATCTGCGGGGCATTGCCCCAGCGAAAAGACCGCGACAGTGAGGGCCGGCATATCTTCCCGTAAGCGCCGTATCATGTAGGGCGTCGCGGTGTCATAAAAACCCGCCTCAAAGAATACGAGACGCGGCCGGGAGTCCCGGATAATCCGGCGCAGGGCGTCCCCGCTTTTTGTTGTCCCGCTCATTTCCGGATAGCCAAACCGGCCGCACAACATTTTGGCCAGAGGGAATATTCCCTTTGACTTGCTGATAAACAATATTCCGCTCCGGCCCAAACTTACCGGCCCTCCTTTCCGCATGGGATAAGATTTTTAGGACGATACCACATATCGCCCCAGGGTTTGGGGTCTTTGCCCCGCTCACGCAAAACCTCATTGATGGTTTTCAGCCCCGCGTTTATCTCCGCTATGTCCCGCCTGCTTTGCTCGTCTTCGCTTTCCTGTAATTCCGGTATGTCTTTCAAATCGAACGCGCCGTATTCCTTTAAGCCGAGACGCGCGAAAAACTGTGTTTCCAAGATGCTCTCGAATTGTTTGAGGGTCGGGATAAGCGTGTATTTCCAGAACGCCGCGTGCTGCTCCCGCGTGTCCTTTCCCGAAAGGCTTGTCGTCTTATCATTGATGTTCGCCACGCGCGGGGGGATGCCGTACTTCGCCAGAATCGTGTAGAGGTTCCAGCGCTTGAGTTCAAAAAGTTTCACCACTTCCGGGGTAAAACTCAAGGGCTTGAATTCCGTTCCCTTGCCCAGCACGGCAATCTTCCGGTTCGCCTTCACCGCCCCGTATTTGCTTTCCCATCTCCGCTCCAGCGCGTCCGCTTCTTCCGGCCGTATGGTCTGGTCAGTTTTCAAAATCCCCTGCGGTATCGCGTTGTTTTTAAGGAGCTGTGAGTTCGCCTTATTTGCGTAATAGTCCTGTTCCAGTTCAAGGGACAGCGCGGCCAGCGGGTTTATTCCCCGCGGGGGGTTCCACGGGTTCCAGTCGCGGAAGTGAACAAGTTCGTCCCGCAGAATGGGGACGAGGCCCGCCGTCCCCTGATAGAACCAGCGGCGGCTGTTTTCCGGCGCAAGGGGAAAACGCTCTGTCCCGCGTTCCTCATGAATGAGCCTCCGGGGGTCAAGGATATACAGGTTTCGCGGTATCCCCCCGGAGTAGTCAGGGCCGAACCACCAGAACGCCTCTCCTTCCAGAAACCACCACGCGGAGGTTTCCTTCCACAGGTCAAACAGGCTGGTCTGTCCGTTGGGCCGCCTGAAAAGCTCATAAAGGGTTCCGCCTGTAATCCCGTTCCCGTCCCGCCTGATAACAAACGCCGCCCGCGCGATGTTGCGCGTAAGGATACCCACGGCGATATTCACCCATGCGTTGAGAAGATAAGCGTCTATGCGGGCTGGCGTTCCGTCAGGAAAATCAAAATCACTGGTAAGAGGGAAAGCGTTTAAGTCATTGGCGGCGCTTTTCTTCCCTCCGGGATTTTTCGCCGAAGGTTTGAACAGGCGGCGGAATATGTTCATAACGCGATAATCCCCTGCTGCGCGTCGCTGAATATGGCGTAGCGCATGGCGTCCATGAAATGGTCGTTGAGCTTGACAATCTCTCCCGCTTCATCCCGCGAGTAGTCCCATATCTCCGAGAGTACCCCGGTACATTCTGAGGACACAAAGAACTGCCCCCGCTCAATCTTCGCGTTGACATAATCTATTCCCGCCTCGACGCTGTTATTGGCCTTCACGCCGTTTGTTATTTCCTGTATCCGTTCCCCCCCGGCCGGGTCGCAGAATACCGGGAAGTCAACCGCTTCATCCTTCCAGCTAAACCACTGTCTTTGCCGCAATTCGTCATTGAATGATTTCGTGGTCATGTTGTACGCGCCGCAGTCGGCAAGCACATAGACTGTTTCCCCGGCGATTCCGGTTTTTACGCCGGTGATGTTCATGCCGAAGTCCTGCCCGGCTGAAAAACGGTCAAAGGCTTGCGGTAATTCTTCCGGTTCCAGAATCATTGACTCGTCAAACCTGTCATAGATAACGCCTTCGGCTTTCACCCACGCCCCGTCCCGGAAGCGCGAGCGCTGTTTCTCCGGCAGCGCGTCAAGAATGTCGCTGATATAATCCTCCGGCAAATGCTCCCTGTTGTCCTCCGGGTTCAGGAGCATCGAGGC
>JAISCO010000309.1 GCA_031265535.1 Spirochaetaceae bacterium
TTGTAGCGGAAAGCCCGACCCCGCATAGCGGGGGTGCGCCCAAAAACTAAAAAGGCAAACCAGACATCAAACCAAACACAGAAACCAGCCGCGTATGCAAACCGCCGTTTTCGGCCCGACAGCACGGAGTAAAGTCCGCTTGGGTATGACGGCGCGGAGCGCATGAGAAACCCGCTGGCGGGCTTGTAGTGAACCCCAAATGCCGCTATCGAACCAAAAGCCGCTCCGCCCGCCTGCCGCGTATGCTAAGCGCCGTTTTCGGACCCGACGGCACGGAGCAAATGCCGCTTTGAGGACGCTAACGCGGAGCGTATCAGCCTGTGTCAAAAGTCATTGCCGCTTCCATATATAGCGTTATTTTCTTTATTATACGGTTTGATAACGCTATATATAGCGGTGTCATTTCGATTTTTTGAGTTTTGACACAGCCTAGTATGTAAACCCGCTGGCGGGCTGGCGGGTTGAAAATGAGGGGGGATTGGGATAGATTTAGGGGCAGGAGATTGTTTTGAAAGAGAAAAAATCCGCGGCTTATGATGAATCTAAGATACAGACCCTGTCGTCTCTGGAACATATACGCCTGCGTACAGGCATGTATATCGGACGGCTGGGGGACGGCTCAAGCCCCGATGACGGTATTTATATACTGCTTAAAGAAGTCATAGACAATGCCGTTGACGAGTTCATTATGGGCAGCGGAAAGGCTATCGGCGTTGAAATAAAGGACGGGATGGTTACGGTGCGCGACTATGGCAGGGGAATACCGCTGGGTAAACTTGTTGAATGTGTTTCCGTAATAAATACCGGCGCAAAGTACAACGATGATGTGTTTCAATTTTCTGTCGGGCTTAACGGCGTAGGCACAAAGGCGGTAAACGCGCTTTCGTCTTATTTTAGGGTTGTATCCATAAGGGACGGGAAATTCGCCGAAGCGGTTTTTGAACGCGGAAATCTGATAAAACAGCGCGCCGGCAAATTAAAAGATACGCAAAAAAACGGCGTGCTTGTTGAATTTCGTCCGGACGAAAAAATTTTTGGCGCGTACCAGTTCAACATGGAATTTGCTGAAAAACGTATAAAAAGTTACGCATGGCTTAATACCGGTTTAACATTAATCCTTAACGGAAAAAAATATATTTCATCGCGCGGGCTTTTTGATCTGCTCTGCGAAGAAACCGGCGGCAGTGAAAATGCGAGCCCCTGCCTTTATCCTATCGCGTATTACAAAGGCGAAAGAATAGAATTCGCGTTTACGCACACAAACAATTATGGCGAAGTATATTTTTCGTTTGTGAACGGACAGTATACTTCGGACGGCGGAACCCACCTTTCGGCGTTCAAAGAGGGCTTGTTAAAGGGCGTTCAGGCATATTTCAAAAAAGATTATAAAAGTGAAGACATACGTGAAGGCACTATCGCCGCTGTTTCCATTAAATTAAAAAATCCAATATTTGAAAGCCAGACAAAAAATAAATTAGGTAATTCCGATATACGTTCATGGATTGTTCAGGAATGTAAGGACGCGGTTGAAGACTGGCTGCATAAAAATACGGAAGCGGCGAAAAAACTTGAAGGCAAAATTCTCGCGAATGAAAGCCTGCGCACCGAATTAAATTCCGTAAAAAAAGAAGCGCGTGAAGCGGCGAAAAAAATAGCGATAAAAATACCAAAGTTAAAAGACTGCAAGTATCATTTGGAAGACGGCAATAACGGCGTAGAAACTACAATATTTATTACAGAAGGCGATTCGGCTACAGGTTCTATGGTGTACAGCCGCAACGTGATGACGCAGGCCATATTTTCACTGCGTGGAAAACCGGAAAATATGTACGCCAAAAAACGTACGTCAATATACAAGAATGATGAATTGTATAATATGATGATGGCACTTGGAATTGAAAACACATTGGACGGGCTGCGTTATGCCCGCATTGTGATAGCGACAGACGCCGATTTTGACGGTTTTCATATACGCAATCTGCTTTTAACTTTTTTTCTGTCATATTTTGAGGAGCTTGTTACCGCCGGCAAGGTTTATATTTTGGAAACGCCGCTGTTTCGTGTACGCGGAAAAAAAGAAACCCGTTACTGTTATACAGAAAAGGAACGGGACGAAGCCGTAAAGTCGGTGGGCGGCGGCAGCGAGATAACACGTTTTAAGGGGCTGGGAGAAATCAGTCCAAAAGAATTCGGACAGTTTATCGGGGGGGATATGCGGCTTGTACCGGTGGCGGTTGACACGCTAAAAAAAGTTCCGCAGGTTCTCAACTTTTATATGGGAAAAAACACACCGGAACGCCGCGAGTACATAATGAAGAACCTTGTAAATACGGATTAACGATAGGGATTGATGATATGGATTAACGATAGAATAGAGTTGGTCTGAAACTGAAGTTTCCGTACAACTCTAATATGGATTAACGATAGGAGGACATAGTATGGAAAATCTTTCAGCGCTTTTTACCGATTTTTATGAATTGACGATGGCGCAGGGTTATTGGAAAAAGAAAAAAAACAGGCGCGCTGTTTTTGAAATGTTTTTTCGCAAGAATCCGTTCAAGGGCGGTTATTCAATTTTTGCTGGGCTTGAAACTTTGTTGGCGCGGCTAAAAGCATTTACATTTTCGGCGGATGATATTGCGTATCTGCGCAGCCTGAATTTTTTTGACAATGATTTTCTTGAATATCTAAAAGACTTTCATTTTTCGGGCGATCTGTACGCAATGGACGAAGGTTCCGTTATTTTTCCTCAAGAGCCGCTGATAAGAATTGACGGTAAATTTATCGAATGTCAGATTATCGAGGGGCTTGTACTCAACATAATCAATTTTCAAAGTTTAATCGCCACAAAAACGGCGCGTGTATATCTTGCGTCAGAGAAAGGCGGGATAATGGAATTCGGCCTGCGCCGCGCTCAGGGACCGGACGGAGCGATGTCCGCAACACGCGCCGCCATAATTGGCGGCGCGATTGGAACTTCAAATACCCTTGCCGCAAAAGAATTCGGTTTACGCGCCATGGGGACTATGGCTCATTCATGGGTGATGAGTTTTGCGAATGAAGAAGAGGCTTTTCGCGCCTATGCGGAATTATATCCAATTCATCCTATTTTTTTGATAGACACGTACGACACATTAAAGAGCGGCGTTGTCAACGCCGTAAAAGTGGGAAAAGAGATTGTTGACCGCGGCGGCAATTTTGGCGTGCGCCTGGATTCGGGGGATATGCATTTTCTTTCGCAGGCGGTGCGGCGTTATCTTGACGAGGCGGGCTGCAAAAAAGCTACGATAGCCGTTTCTAACGATTTGGACGAACATATAATTTCAACACTGGTTAATCAGGGCGCTCCGATAAGCAGTTGGGGGGTTGGTACGCGCATGGTAACCGGAGGCGAAGACTCTTCGTTTACCGGGGTTTATAAACTCGCGGCTCACGAAGACGAGCAGGGCAGGCTTATTCCCTCAATTAAATTTTCGGACAATCCTGAAAAGACAACGAACCCCGCTGTAAAACAAGTTTTTCGTCTGCGCAGCGGCGATGGAATGGCGCTTGCCGATATTCTTGTAATTGACGATGTAGAAAACCCCGGCGCGGCGGAAAAATTAAACTTAGGTGAAAATTATACGTTCTATCATCCGTTGACGGACTACCGGCATTTTTGCCATACACTGGAAGCCGTCCCGCTGCCGATGCTGAAAAAGCGTGTCGAAAACGGCGTACAAATTTCAAAAAATCCGACGTTACCGGATATTCAAAAACACTGTGCTTCAGGGCTTGAAACAATAGACCCGCGGTATAAACGGCTGCTGAATCCGCATATTTATAAAGTCGCGATTACGCAAAAACTGCGCGGGCTTAAATTGGATTTGATAAAAAATTATCTGGGTGATCTGTGAGCGTGAAAGAGACATTTAGTCCGCGCATCAATGTTATTCGTGAAGCCTTTGCTTATCAAAGCCGTTTTACCGGCTCCACGATGATATTCAAGATAGATTTTCCCGTTACCACAAGCTCCGGATTTCAGTATTTGATGAAGGATATGGCGCTTCTTGTAAACAGCGGAATTCGTGTCGTAATCGTTCCGGGATGCAAAGAATGGATAGACGCTGTTCTGCTTGATCATAACATTGTATCGGAATACTCAGGCAGCGAGCGAATTACTTCAGAGAGCGCTATTCCCTTTGTCGAGATGGCGGCTTTTAATGTCGCGACACGTTATATGACGGCGCTTTCCGCCAGCCGTGTTGACGCGGTGGTCGGCAACTTTGCGCGGGCGCGCGGGCGCGGTGTGATAAACGGCGTTGACATGAAATATACAGGCACGGTCGATAAAATTTTTACGCAGGCGATGAGGCGCATTTTGGATATGGGCGTTATACCGATTCTGCCATGTATAGGCTGGAGCCCTACCGGTAAACCTTATAATGTGTCGAGTAACGAGATAGCCATAGCCGCCGCGGAGGCACTCGGCGCGTCAAAACTATTTATCGTAACCGCCGGGGATTACTTAAAAAAAGACCAGATTACGATCCCTGAGCATACCCGCTACACCACAGAAGGGCGTATCCTGCGGCTGAATCCGCGTGAAGCGGAGGAAATACTTTTGCTGAATACCAGCGGCGGCGAAACAAACAACGACAGGGAAAAATGCTTAGCTATGATACGCTTTGCGTTATCGGCGTTTTCAGGCGGCGTTGAGCGCGTGCATATTATTAACGGCTGCGAGGAAGGTACGGTTCTTAATGAGTTATTTACAAACCTGGGCGCGGGGACTATGCTGTACGCGGATGAACATGAAGCCATCCGCGGAATACACAGTTCCGACATTCCCGATATTTTGCACATCATGGAACCTTTAGTGCGGCAGGACATTTTAGTACGGCGCAGCGCGGAAGATGTACAAAAAAATAAAGATGATTATGTTGTGTATGTCATCGACGGTTCTGTACACGCCTGCGGAGCGCTGCACGATTTAGGGGACGGGCAGGCGGAGCTTGCCGCCCTTGCTTCCGACAAGACATACTCATCAATGAATATAGGGCGGCGAATCGTGTACTATCTAATTGAAAAAGCGCGTGATATGGGAATGAAGCGCGTCCTTGTTTTTACCACAAAAACTCAAGACTGGTTTGAACTTTTGGGCTTTCGAGAGACAAGCATTGACACCCTTCCGCGGCAGCGGCGCGAAAATTACAACTATAAAAGAATGAGCAAGATTTTTGCGCTAAATCTGTAAACTGTTATTCAAGTAAAAAGGAATAAGTTATTCAAGTAAAAAGGAATGAGTAAAAGGTAAAAAATCTTCATCCTTGTTAATTGATAACTGCTAATTTGTGGTGAAAAGACGCTTGACCGGGACAGAGACGGAAAGATACAATTATAGTATGCCGGAGCAGGAAATTTACTATACGTATTGGCAAGAGCAGGATGGTTTTTATTTGGGGTACCTGAATGTCTGGCCGGAACATTGGACGCAGGGAAAAACTCTTCCGGAATTGGAAGAAATGCTCCT
>JAISCO010000201.1 GCA_031265535.1 Spirochaetaceae bacterium
TAATTTCCGCGCCGTTTTCGATGTAGTCAACTTCGAGTCCAAGGTAAACGTCAAGTTTACCGCGCCACGCCGCGCCCGCTTCACGTACCGCTTGCCGGTACTCGTCAAAACGCTCATCACTCAAATGCCAATCGGTTTTAAGTCCGGTTTTTTTGCCTACGGGAGCATGGGCGCTAAAACCTATTGAAACAAATTTTTTTTCGTAAGCGGCCGCGCAAAAATCTTCTACAGAACCGCTTCCGTCACAAAACGACGTATGTGTGTGTAAGCAAGAATATTCCACCGGTGTTTTAGCCTTCGTGTATAAATAGTTTGTGCTTCATATCAGTATAAGGTTTTTTGTTAAAACTACAGATGGTAGACTTCATTACTTTATTTCCCCCCAAAGAACTATAGCTGACCTTGCTGTGTTTTATGAACCAATGACATTTTTTACAAACTAAGCCGGCGGTACAATAGCACCCGTCTTTGTTTTTTTCCGGGCCATGTGTATTGAACGCAACTTTATACATCTATAATATACCCCCCCCCCCCCACCTCTCAAAAAAATCTATTCCATTTCGTATAGATCAAGTTTATCAAATAATATTATGCGGACACGCGCTTTGTCAAGTACAGTGGTGTTTAGCAATTCACGGATTTCGTTTTTTATGCGCGCTTCGTTTTCCGGCTGCAATTCGACGGCGGTTTTACTGCTAAAATAACGCCGCACAAAATCACGCAGTTCATACAAACGTCCGGTTAATTCTATAGCCGTCGCGTTATCGTTAAGATCGTATCCAATTATCATATCGACAGATACCATCCACGGCGTAGTGTCCCGCGTCCGCGTATTAACAGAGCCAATCAGCGTAAACATTGAATATTGTTTTTTAACGGCGGCATACGAGTCTGTTTGCGCAACAACGGTCTGGCTTTTTCCGCCCTTACTCATAATATTAAATGTAATTACCACAACGGTAACAATAAAAACAAGCGCGCCAAGACCTATCGCAATGAATCTTAACAGTTTTGGCAGCAGTCCGGCGCCTATTTTTTTTACGCTGCTCTCATCACCCGCTTTTTCATCAAGATTGAGATCCGATTCGTCAGACATATTTTCTCCTATAAGTGCGCTTCATCCAGTATGATGATGTCCACCCTGCGGTTATAAGCCCTGCCTTCCGGCGTATTATCGCTGCTTACCGGCATTGTATCCGCGAAACCCGCGACTTGAAAACGTTTTTCAGAAATTCCTAAATCAGTTAAATAGTGAAGCACATTGATAGAGCGCATGGCGGAAAGCTGCCAGTTAGACTCCCATGGTCCAGCGGGATCTATCGGCGTTGAATCGGTATGCCCTTCGATGCGGAATTTTTTTCCCGCGACATCGCTTGACGCAAGAAGCTGTCCCAGCCTCAGCAGTATATCGCGGGTAGATTCAATATTTATTACGGCGCTGGCCGGCGCAAAAAAAGCGTCCGACGCAAGACTTATGATAATGCCGCGTTGATCAGAGGTAACACTCATTTTTTTTGATCTTATTTCCGGGGCAAACGCGCTGATTGCCCTGCGCAGCGCCGTTCCCAGCGATTTACCCCTGTCATTAGCGGGCAGCGAATTGATATTATTCCCCAATTCGGCGTAGCGCCCCACCGCCAGCGTGTTGCCGCCGGCATTGGCGCCCATACCCCGCGTCATGAAAGACGCGGCAATATTCGACATAGCAGAAGGCGTAACGTCTTCAGGGTCAAACATGACGGCAAAAAAACAGAGCACCAGCGTAACCATGTCGGAATATGTTGTGAGCCATTCCTGACCGCTAGGGCCGCCGCCTCTGTCTTTTTTCTTCTTTGCCAATTTCAGTTCCTTCTTTTGCTTCGACTACTTCGATATTGGACTTGTTCGACAATCGGAAACTGAAGTTTCCGAATAACTCTATTTTAAGCCGCAAAGCAAAACCGTTTTGAAAACGATATTTAAAAACAGTTTTTACTTGTTGTTAAGTTCCTGTTCAACTTCTTTTCTGTCGTCCGGCGATAAATACGCAACCAGTTTCATGCCCAGAATACGCGGGTTATCGCCTGCTTGTATAGACAGAATGCCCTCTATAATCATCTCCCGCACCTGCGCTTCTTTGGCGTCATTTGTCCTAAGTTTTGCTATGATAGGCGTAAGCAGCCAGTTTGCGATCATTGATCCGTACAGGGTAGTGATGAGGGCGACCGCCATATTAGGCCCGACGGACGCCTTATCCTCAAGGTTTTTCATCATGGCAATCAGTCCGATGACCGTACCCAACATACCAAAACCGGGAGCAAGAGCCGCCCACATATTTAAACCGCCGACTTTTTCGGCGTGTCTATCCTGCATCTGACTGACTTCTACCTCTAAAAGATCACGCACTATACCCGCGTCTGTGCCGTCAACCACAAGCCGTAAACCTTTTTTCATAAACTCATCGTCAAGGTCTTCGAGTTCTTCCTCTAGCGCAAGAAGCCCCTCGCGCCTAGCCTTGTCCGAAAACGCCATCAGCTTGGTAACAATGCCTTTTTCACCAAAGTTAGGCACGGAAAAAGATAGTCCCATAACTTTAAATATACTAATAGAATCCCCAAGCGAAGATGAGGCCATAAAACAAAACCATGAACCCAGAACAACAATTAGAAGAGACGGCAAGTCCGCGTAGGTATCCATGCCGGAACCGCCGCTGAGAACGCCCAGGATCATCATGGCTAAAGCGCCAATAGTACCAATAAGTGTCCCTAAATCCATGCTAAACTATCACTCCTCATATCATTCCTCATTCTTAAAACCGCCGATACATTTTCTGTAATCTATAATTCTGTTGATTACATCTTCCGGACTTTCGCGTATTACCATAATTTTACCGGACAGCATCAGCAATGTCGTGTCCGGCTTTTTTTCTATAGACTCTATCTGATGAGGATTTATGTAATATTCTTTGCCGTCTAAACGGGTTACTTTTATCATGCATAATCCTTGCCGGAAAAAATATTAAATATATTTTCTTTACCCGGCAGATGATAAATATAAAAAATTGAATCAATGTTGATGATACCGCGTATGACTGTTTTTTCCACCGCAATCACAAAGGCCGCATCAATAAAATCTGTCACTCCTCACCCCTAATTGTTAATTTTTACTTTTTCCCTTTTACTTTTTCCTTGTTTACTGCTAATTGCTAATTGCTAATTTTTACTTTTTCCCTTTTCCTTTTTACCTCTTAAGCGTCAGCAGTTCCTGCAAAAGCTGGTCGGCGGTTTGTATCGTGCGGCTGTTAGCCTGAAAACCACGCTGAGTAACAATCATGTCGGTAAATTCCGAAGCCATATCAACATTGGACATCTCCAGCGTGCCGGAAACTATCTTTCCCTTTCCCGCTATACCAGACGGGCCGATGTTGGCGTTGCCGGAGTTTGTGGACACAACAAATGCCGTGTCGCCGTTCTTTTCAAGCCCGCCCTGATTCGTGAATGTCGCAAGCGCAATCTGGGCAAGGGTACGATTTGTGCCGTTTGTATAAACGCCGGTTATTATACCGCTCTGGTCAATTTTGAATGACTCAAGATAGCCCATCGCGTAGCCGTCCTGCGTTACCGCCTTGGACGTGCTTGATTCGGCAAACTGGGTAAGGGCGCGGGTAAATCCGCCCACATTCCCCATATCCAGCGTAAAAAGCTGCCGCGCCGGCGCTCCGTCCGCGCCCGGGTCGGCGTCCGGTACATCGTAGGCCACATTCATAACGACCTGCCCCCCCGCGTCTCCGCCGGAAACGTTCCCGTCAGCGTCAACGGCGCTGACGATTGTGCCGTTATTGTCAAAGTTTACCGTATAAACGGCTGCGCCCCCCGCCGCAGGAGCCGCCTCGCCCAACCCGACGGATGTATTTGTCGGCGCTTCCGCCTGCGGGTCGACAGCGACCGTAACCGTCCAACTGTTCGCCGTATCCGGCACACGTGTAAACGCGGCTTGCAG
>JAISCO010000349.1 GCA_031265535.1 Spirochaetaceae bacterium
ACTTGGAATAAGCACTCAAAAATTACACGCGCGGGGGCCTATGGGTCTAAGCGCCCTTACGACAACAAAGTATCTTATCAACGGCGAAGGACAAATCCGGTGAGCATAGCGTCGGCAATAGCGGCGGCGCGTAAAATTGTGGTAAAGATCGGTTCGGCGACTCTGGCGAAGCCGGACGGCACTATAAATATCGCGTTCATGCAGGATTTTGCCGGACAATGCGCCGCGCTTAACAAGGCGGGCAAGCAGATTGCGCTCGTTTCTTCCGGCGCTCAGCTTGCCGGGATCTCAACGCTGGACCGCTGGGCGCGTAAAACCGACATGAATTATAGGCAGGCACTCTGTGCTATAGGGCAGGTTGAATTGATGAATGAGTGGAGCGGCGCTTTTAGACGCTGCGGCTTGCATACCGGGCAGCTTTTATTTACAAAAGAAGATTTTAATGACAGCAGACGCGCGCTCAACATGAGGAATACGCTGTTTACTCTGGTTGACGAGGGCGTGATTCCCATCATAAACGAGAATGATTCGGTTGCCTGCGATGAAATCCGTATCGGGGACAACGATAACCTGAGCGCCCTTACCGCCATCCTGTGGAACGCCGACACTCTGATTCTTTTTAGCGATATTGACGGTATTTATACGGACAATCCTAAAACGAATCCTGAGGCTAAGTTGATTGAAATAGTTGATGACATTGCGGGGTTGAAGAAGCGTGTTACGATAGGCAGCGCAAACAATTTTGGTACCGGCGGTATTGCCACTAAAATTGAAGCCGCGGAGAAAGTGTGCGCCTACGGCATACCGATGATTCTAGCTAACGGCGGATGCGCCGAAGCGCTGGGGGCTCTTGCTTTGGGCCAACTGCGCGGAACATTATTTTTGGCGTCCCATTAGCGGGCAATTTTACTTTTAGAAAATTTATGGTAAAAAGGAAAAGGGAAAAAGTAACAGGTAAAAAGGAAAAATAAACAGTTATAAACTTCTTACTTTTTACTTCTTACCTCTTACTTATTAAACAAAGGGGGGGATGAAATCTATGCGTGAAATTATAGTTGGTTTTATCGGAGCGGGCGCTATGGGCGGCGCCCTCATCAAAGCGGTTTTGCGGGTAATAGATAAAAACCGTATTGTCATCACGAGCCGTGTTAGTGAAAACCGCGCCCGTATCGCGGGGGAATTGGGCGTAATTGAAGCCGCGAATAACACGGAACTTACCATGCAAAGCGATGTTGTGTTCCTTGCGGTAAAACCGCGGCAGCTTCCCGGTGTACTGCGTGAAATCGCGCCGTACTGTAGCGGGAAAATACTTGTGTCGGTGGCGGCGGGGGTAACGCTTGCCTCAATACGTGAGTATCTCGCCGGCGCGGCGCCTCAGGCGCTGATACGCGCAATGCCTAACATTGCCGCGAGCGTTGGAGAGAGCATGACCGCTCTGGCTGTCGAAACGGCGCTTTCCGAAACGGAAAGCGCCGTTAAAGCCGTCGCCCTGACGCGGGAACTGTTGGCGTACAGCGGACTCACGGAACTTGTAGACGAGGATTTGATGGACTGCGTTACGGCGGTAAGCGGTTCCGGTCCGGCTTATGGATTTATTTTTATCGAGGCGCTTGCGGACGCGGCGGTAAGTCTTGGTATGCCGCGCCCCGCCGCTTACACCTTTGCCGCGCAGACTCTTAAGGGGGCGTCGGCGCTTGTATTAGAAAGCGCTCAGCATCCCGCCGCGCTGAAAGACGCGGTTTGTTCCCCGTCAGGAACCACGATTGAAGCCGTGCGTACCCTCGAAGCAAGCGGTTTTCGTACCGCAATCATCGAAGCCGCCCGCGCCGCGGCGCTCAAATCCCGCTCGCTCGCCGATTCCGGCAAGTTATAACCGGCAAGCCATAAAATGGTAAGGCGAAATTCAAGATTATCCACAAAAGTATCTTGTAACCCGTTTTATTTTTAAGTATTGTATATTAAAGAGGCAAGAGTTCCATGTTTGATTCTGCAAAGGTTCCAAAAAACTCGGTAGTTCCCCCATAAACGAGGCGATCTTTGAGATACGTTATGACGGAAATTATCCCGGAGAAGCTTTATACGGAATATTATTTGAAGTTTTTGATCAACTCCCTAATAAAGACAGGGCTGAACTCCCCATCATGCAGATCCCAAAACAGATACGAGACGCTGATCCCAATCTATATTATCAAGTATTATACAGAGTAACCGATAACAAATATGCCTTTTCCGTTGGGACGCATTCAATAGTTTTCTCAGCATTAAAGCCTTATCCCGGTTGGGATGCTTGGTAAAGAACCGGTAAAATCAAGCCCTGCTTCTTTTTATACTGAATTTGATAAAGGTAAAATTCATGCTGCCTTAAATATTGGGAATGCCGCTTTGATAAACGGTAATCAAACCGGAAATTCTTTAATAGATATTGGATGTATTTATAACTTAAATTGCGATGCTGAAACATTCTTTTCATCATATAAAAACATTTTGGAAGAAACTCACCACATGAGCGAACAGATTTTCGTTGGACTTCTGAAAGAAGAATTACTTAAATCTCTTAATCCGGAGTATTAACATGATATGTCCTGTTCAACGAAACCCGTATGCTTCGTATCTAATGTATTCCTCTATTAATGTTTCTAAAAATCAGTCAGATGGAATGGTATCAGATCACTATATTTCTGTGGATTCTTATCAATTATTTGATAACCCCTTGTCAAGCACCAGAAAGATAGAGTCATACAGGGATAGGGATTTTTATTACTGTATAGAAGACGCTATAAATCGCTACAAACAGGTTAATCGAGCTGAAAGTTATGATACAACTCCCGCTAATCCACTGCGGTCAGAATTAGAATCGCTCTCTTACAAATTGAGCCCCCATATTTCTTTTTATGATGATGCTGTAAAAGTTACGGTCATTCTAAATAAAAATGAATTTATCATTGATTGTGATTATGAAAATCCTGGATATATTTTTGTATCATTTTTTAAAACGATAAACTGATTATAAAAGAACGCAAAATTACGGAATTGCTTGCTGCGCTGGAGTCCTTTTAATGTCCGAATATCCTGAAGATCTCTTACCCCGGCGAGCGTATCCGATTTTATCTAACAATTTAGTAGCACAATATAATTTCATCAGAGAAACAGAAGAAGCTATTTACAATTTGTTAGATAAAGACTTACACCCTAAAGATATTGGACTTGTTCAACAACTCGGTTAGTTGTCTGCTAAGCAAAGCTTAGCTTGCAAGTCTCGCAAAATGCATAGCATTTTGCAGTTTTTAAGTGGAATTTGTTCAGAAGCTGAAGCTTCTAAACAAGTCTATTCAAATTCTTCCGGCGAACAAATCCTGCCCTTATACAAAATTTTTGGGTACACAACAAGCCCCAATTTTTTTTCAATGCAACGCAGATAACGCAGATCTTTTTCGCTGCCTATGCTGATCATTACGCCTTTTTTCCCAGCGCGGGCCGTGCGGCCCGCGCGGTGTATATAGACTTCAGCATCCTGACTAACATTCATTGTTATGACATGGGTGATATTTTCTATATCGAGACCCCGCGCGGCAATATCGCTGGATATCAAGACCGGGACCTTGCCTGAACGAAAATCATCCAGCGCATTTTTGCGCTCTTTTTTTTCCATACCACTGTAAATCCCGGCGGCGCTGTATTTATGATGATTCAATTTGGAGACAATCTCATCAACCGAAGACGCGCGGTCCGAAAATACGAGCGCTTTTTTAGGACGCGCCGCCGATAAAAATGAACGGAGCGCGTCTATCTTGCCGCGTTCTTCCGCCCATAAGGCCCAATGCAGGATACTGTTACGAAGTATTTCCTGCTCGTCACTTTCACAAACATTTATATCGCCTAGAAGTGATGTTAAACGCAGGCGGTTTTTTGGCGAGAGCGTCGCGCTGCACGCTATTTTTACGGCATCGGGGTTTACATTTCTTAACAATTCTTCAATTTCGCCGGAACATTCCTCCGCGATAAGCCGGTCGGCTTCATCAAAAATTATGTATTCAACTTTGTTTAATCTCAGCTTCTTCATGTGTAATAGCTGTAAAAGCCGGCCCATATTCGCGGTGATTACAGCCGGTCTATTTTTTTTAATGCCTTCAATCTGCCTGTCAATATTTCCGGAACCGCTTATAAGCTGCGGTTTTAGCATTTCATGCGCCAAACATCCGTCAATTTCTAAGCCATCCAGCAAAAAATCGATTTCAGTTTTTATTTGTGAACATAATTCAAGCGTTGGCGCTATGACAAGTACACGGCAATGATTTGTATCACACCTGTCTTTGATTATATTTTGTAATACCGGCAGTAAATAAGCAAAGGTTTTTCCTGTTCCTGTCTGTGAACGGAACATTATGCTCTGCCCGTTAAGAATATACGGAATAACTAATTTTTGAATAGCTGTCGGCGTTTGTATATTTTTTTTTCGCAGTTTTTCCGAAAAAATAATATCAATACCGTCAATAAATCCTAAAGAATTTATCATCGGCGTTTCTTTTCTTCCCGTTCTTTTTTGTAATCCGCTATAGCTTCGGTGTAAATGTTTTCCAGCCGTTTTGACATAATGTCCATTGCCCATGTTTTGCCGTATTTAAGCGCTTCCGCTGCTTTTTTTTCATACAGAGCCTTATCTTTCAGCAGGTCGAGTATGCGCGCGGCAAATATATTATCATCATTTGGCACCATAAAGCCGCCGTTATCGCCGTTCATAACAATGGCGGTGCCGCGCTCGCCGACCGCGACAACAGGAATGCCTGACAACATGGCTTCAATTGTTACAAGCCCCTGCGTCTCAGTCCTTGAAGGAAATATAAAAATTTCAGATATGCAATAAACCCGTGCCAATACAGAATGATTGATATAACCGCTAAAGACAAAATAATCCCGCATACCCAAAACTTCACATTCTTCCTTTAGCCAATAAATATCGGGACCGCCGCCTACGATCAAAAATACAATATCTTTCTGTTCTTTTATAATTTTAGGAGCGGCTTTTAATATAAGATCAATGTTCTTTTCTTTGCCTATTCGTCCGGCATACAATAAAATTCTTTTTTGTTTTAATTCAGGGTATGCGTCTTCCATTGACATGCGAAACTCGTTGTTTTCTTCATTACAGCGTGGATAAAAAATCTTATCATCTACTCCGGTAGGTAAAATATACGGCGGTTTTTTTGTTTTATATTTTTTTATATAATCACAAATTACTTGGCTTGGAACAATAACACGATACGCTCTTCTAAGCGAGCTGCTTTCCACAATCCACAAAATTATTTTTAATAAAAAAACCGGTGCCCACGGGATATAATTTGTCATATAATCGCCCCAAAGAGTGTGATATGTATATACAGTTGGAATTTTATTTACCCTTGCGCAATAATACCCAAAATCGGCCATTACAAATTCAGAATTTATGTGAATGACATCTGGCATAAATTTATCTATTTGCTTAGAAACCCAAAAAAGTTTGTGGGATTTAGAGATTCTGTCTTCTTTTGAAATAATTACCGGGAATGACGGGACTCTAATAATGCGGTTTTCAAGAATTGCGCCGGAGGACAAATGGCTATTGGATTCACTTTTTATGATACTGTTCTGTATTATCGGCGATTCAGGATAGTACGGGCATATTATCAAAACTTGATGCCCCATCTTTAAGAGGGCGGCGGCAAAACTTTCAACGGAAACCGAAACGCCGTTTACACGCGGCCAATACGTATCGGTAAACATGACTATTTTCAATTTATGCCCCTAATACGCGGCATTCGCCCCTTAAAATAGGCTTGTGTCCCGGCGCGGCTATTGATTTTGTGCCGTTTATCAATTTCTTTTTGCATCATGGAACGTACCGCTTCAGCAAAGTCTTTTACGGATGACATAACAATATGTCCGTCGTCATCGTATCTAATATAACATGACGGATAAACGGGGTCAAGTACAACAAGGCGCTCTTTGGGAAATTTCCGCGCAAATAAAGTCCCGGGTTTTAAGCGCCCCTCTGAAAAAACAGTAAGCAGCGGGAATACAGGTATGTTTAGCCGCGCTGATATAAAAAAAGCGCCGGATTTGAACGGCATTATTTTTTGATTATACCTGTAACACTCGCCTTCGGGATAAAAATGCATAAACCGGTGGTATTTGAACGCCGTGCCGCTTGACGCAAGCACTCTTTCGATACCGTTTCCGCCCGGCGGCAGCGGCAGTCCGCCTAAGAGCCTTACAAATGTGCCCAGGAAGGGTGTTTCCACCGTCTTTTCAAGGAGAGTATGCCATGCCCGTCCCGGCAGCATGGCTCCGCCCACCAGCACGGGATCAAGAAATGTTGTATGATTTGAAACAAGAATCGCGCTGCCTTTGTATTTACGAAGTTTGCTTTTGTTTTCGTAGCTTGTTGAATATAAAACAATGTTAATAAGCTGGGCAATATGCCAAACTATATAAAACACTATAGTCGAACAGAGTCTAAAAATAATAGACGTATCTATTAAGGGGCTGCCTTTTTTATACCGCATCTTTAACTATTATATTTGTTATCGATTTGTTATCGTAGACCGGCTCGAATTCAACGGACTATACGCCCTTTCCAGACAAAACCCCTGCCGGAAACAGTCCTGAACCATGACCACAAAACCATGACTATAAGATTTATATACATAACCGGCCAAAAAAATGTAAAAAGCCAATTTATTCTGCGTCCTAAAAACATTACAAGCCATGTAGCCGTAAAAAATATATTAACAGCAATACAATAGTGCATGAAAGGACTGTTTATAGCTATCAAGAAAAACATAAGCGGAAAAGGCAGAACAAAAAATATTAATATAGCAATCGCAATCAGCATCAACAGCGCGGTTTTCTTTCCCAAAAAGTCAAAAATATTTTTACCAATACCCTGTATGCCGGCAGCGTATCCGTTGTACATTCTGCATTTTACCTGATTGCTCATATCAAGAAATTCAGTCTTATATCCAAGTCCTTTTACATAGCGCGACAAATAAACATCTTCTGTTGTCTTTTTTCTGATATTAGCATAACCTTCAATATCTTTGAACACTTGAGTTTTCATTACAATGTACTGGCCTACCGCCGCCGAAAAATAGCCAAGTTTGATAAACCGGTTCAAAAACATTGGGATTACAAAACCTGTCATAAAAAACATAATCGGAACAGTTATAATTTCACCAAAACTTAATAATTGCTGCCCGACATAGCCTGACAAAAAATCAGCTTTTGTCTTTTCCATGTTTGTAACAGCCCATGATATACTTGTAGGGGCATGAATTGTATCGGCATCAGTAAAAAGCAGTATCTCGCCCAACGCGTATTCATACAACTGTTGAAGCGCGAAAGGTTTTCCGTACCAGTCCGGCGGCAGTTTTTTTCCTTTAAATATTCTAACACGACTGTTTTCTTTTGACAGCTTTTCTAAAATCTGCCACGTACCGTCGCTGGAATTATCATCTAATACAAGAATTTCATAATCTTGATACGTTTGATTAAGCAAAGAGTTGACGCAGCGTCCTATGTTATATTCCTCATTACGGGCAGGAATGAGTATGGAAACCATTTTGCCTGTAGTAAGGCGCGGCTTTACTGTAACTAACTTCATTTCAATTATATTGAAAGACGCCATCAAGAAAAAATATATTGATACCGCAAGCATCGCTATAAAATATATATTCAGCGCTAATGTCATTTAATATTCCTTATTATTGAATTGAAAAAATTATTTTCCGCCGTCAGGGGAAACGTCATCGGCTATACGCGCCTTACCGTCTTTAAGTTCCAGCGCGTTTTTATTTTCGGGATATACAGACATTGATTTTTCAAGCCAGAATTTTGTTTTATCCGGCTGTTTAATGCGGTTGTATCCATAAGCAATTGAATAGTATACGTTAAACAAATCATCTTTTTGCGGATCGTAAGAGCCGGAAAGTATTTGTTCCATTTGATTTATGCCTTTCTTTACGTTACCGAAAGGCGCAGGCGCGTAAATCCAGCGGGCCGCGATAAGATAAGCGCAGGCGGCGTTTCTTTTATCATATCCAAGCCCTTTTTTCGCGTAAGTTTCTACTTTAAGCCCGTTTGCTATGACCCATATCGTAGAATTCAGCGTACAAAGCTGGCTTATATTTTCAGCCATCATCCGGTAGCCTTCTGAGCTGGGATTTATTTTAACGGACATATTCGCGTAATCAAATCCCTGCTGAAAATTCAACCTAGCCTTATCATCATTTTTTTCGTTTTGATAAGCCTTTGCTACTAAAAATTTACAATAAGAAAGCATGTTGTAAAGTTCC
>JAISCO010000361.1 GCA_031265535.1 Spirochaetaceae bacterium
TGGCGCTGACAACAACGCTATTCTCGGCGGATTTTACAATACTCAACGTATCGTACGACCCGACAAGAGAGTTGTACCGCGATTTTAACGAGTCGTTTTCGCGGTATTACAGACAACGCACCGGCAACAACGTTACAATCAGGCAATCCCACGCGGGCTCAGGCGGACAGGCGCGCGCGGTCATTGAAGGACTCGAAGCCGACGTAGTAACGCTGGCGCTTGCGTACGACATAGATGAAATCGTCAACAAGGCGCATACAATAGCGCCGGACTGGCAAAGCCGCCTGCCGGACAACAGCGCCCCGTACACCTCCACAATCGTATTCCTGGTTAGGGCGGGAAACCCCAAAAAAATAAAAGACTGGAACGATTTAGTACGCAGCGATGTAAAAATCATTACGCCGGACCCAAAAACATCGGGCGGAGCGCGGTGGAACTACCTTGCGGCATGGGCTTACGGCCTTGAACAGTATAAAAGCGAAGCGGCGGCGCGTGATTTTGTCAAAAAGATTTTTGCAAACGTACCGGTACTCGATTCAGGGGCGCGGGGTTCCACAAACACATTCGTGCAGCGCGGTCTTGGGGACGTGCTTTTAGCATGGGAAAACGAAGCCTTTCTTTCAATCAACGAGTTGGGCAAAAATAAATTTGAAATAGTAGTGCCGTCTTTGAGCATACTTGCGGAACCCACCGTCGCGTGGGTTGACACGGTGGTCAAACGGCGCGGCACGGAGACGGTCGCCAAAGACTATCTAAACCACCTGTACTCGAAGGAAGGGCAGCGCATCGCCGCCAAACATTACTATCGCCCGCGGGACGCCGAAGTAGCCCGCGAGTACGCCGGACAATTTCCCACTCTCAAACTGGTAACAATTGACGGTTTATTCGGCGGCTGGAAGAAAGCGCAGCCGTTACATTTTGGAGACGGCGGCGAATTCGATAAAATCATGAACGAACTAAAAAATAACAGAGGACGTTCATGAGACCGGCGCGGCCATCCCGAAAAAAACAACAGGCCAAACTGCCCGGTTTTGGCCTGACATTAGGGCTTTCCCTAACATACATGACGCTGCTCATATTTATACCGCTGAGCGCGCTTGTTCTGTACGCCGCGAAAATTTCTTTTAGCGATTTTTTTGAGATAATTTTTAACGAGCGGACGGCGGCGGCGTTCAAAGTTTCATTCAGTTCGTCCTTTTGGGCGGCGCTGTTTAACTTTTTTGCCGGACTAATCATCGCGTGGGTACTAACGCGCTATAAGTTTTTTGGCAAAAAACTTATTGACGCGCTGATAGACCTGCCGTTCGCCATTCCAACGGCGGTCGCGGGTATCACGCTGGCAATGGTTTTTTCGGGGAACGGGATCATCGGCGCTTTTCTGGAAAAATTCGGGATAAGCATAGCGTACTCAAAAGGCGGCATCATCATAGCGTTGATATTTATCGGCTTTCCGTTTGTCGTCCGCACCGTCCAGCCGGTCATCGAAGAACTCGACAAAGAAGTTGAGGAGGCCGCGAGCAGTTTGGGCGCAAACTACTACCAGGTTTTTGCCCGCGTAATCTTCCCGTCACTGTTTCCCGCGCTCGTTACCGGCTTCGCGCTGGCCTTTGCGCGGGGGCTGGGGGAGTACGGCTCAATCATATTTATTTCCAGCAATATGCCCTACGAAAGCGAGATAGTCCCGCTCCTAATCGTTAAACAGCTTTTGCAATTTAATTACGAGGGCGCAAGCGCAATAGGAGTAAGCCTGCTCGTTTGCGCCTTTGTCATGCTGCTGTGCATCAACATACTGCAAAACTTAATGAAAAAAGGAAGGGCAAAATGAAAAATCAAACAATGTCCCGTGAGCCGCGCTGGATTAAGCCGGTTTTGATTGCGTTCATGTTGATATTTCTTTCCGTGTTTATTTTTATCCCGCTGATAACGATTTTTAAGGAAGCGCTGAGCGGCGGGCTAAAAACATACTTTCTTGCCATGGCGGAGCCGGACGTGTTCGCTTCGATAAAACTGACGCTGTTCACTGCGCTTATCTGCGTGCCTGTGAACACATTTTTTGGCGTGCTGATGGCGTGGGCGATCACGAAATTCAGTTTTAGGCTAAAACACGTGCTTATCACAATGATTGAAATACCGTTCGCAATATCTCCGGTTGTCGCGGGACTGTTGTTCATATTTTTGTTCGGCTCATTCGGCTGGTTCGGCACCTGGCTGATTGAACACAACATCAAAATTGTTTTTGCGGTACCGGGCATAATAATCGCCACATCGTTTGTAACATTTCCGTTTGTGGCGCGTGAACTAATCCCGCTGATGCAGGAACTGGGGCGCGATGACGAGGAAGCGGCGATGACGCTTGGGGCGCGGGGTTTGCATATATTTTTCAGGATAACGCTGCCCAACATCAAATGGGGGCTGCTCTACGGCGTGATTCTGACCAACGCCCGCGCAATCGGCGAGTTCGGCGCAGTGGCGGTCGTGTCCGGCTCGATTCGCGGGGTTACAACAACCATGCCCTTGTACATCGACATTCTCTACGGCGAGTACATGTTCGGGGCGGCCTTCGCGGTAGCCTCGCTGTTGACCGTTCTTGCGCTTGTAACCCTGTTTGTAAAAACAATAATCGAACATATCATCGCCGAACAGAGAAAACGCGCTATGGTTTAACGGCGGTATTTTTTAGAGAAAATGAGCCAATTTCAAAACTCGGTTAGCGCTAAAGCTTAATTCCCGATGAAATTGGCTTTGAAAAAACGGCCAAAGGCACGTTTTTTTCTACTAAATCTTTGGAGGAAATTATGAGTATAGAAATCATCGGAATTAACAAGAATTTCGGGAGCTTTGCAGCGCTTTCGGACATCAACCTGTCAATTCCCACCGGCGAAATCAGCGCGCTGCTGGGGCCGTCCGGTTCGGGGAAAACCACACTGCTCAGGATAATAGCCGGTCTGGAGTCGCCCGATTCGGGCGGCGTAAGTTTTTTCGGCGAGGATACTACATTTAAGCAGATACGGGAGCGTCAGGTGGGCTTTGTGTTTCAGCATTACGCGCTTTTTAGGCACATGAGCGTCTTTGAAAATATCGCCTTCGGCCTTAAAGTCCGTCCCCGTGCCCTGCGCCCCAACAAGGAAGCCATCCGCGAAAAGGTGTTTTCCCTACTTTCCATGGTACAGTTGGAATCGCTTGCCAACCGCTTCCCCAGCGAGCTAAGCGGCGGTCAAAAACAGCGTGTCGCGCTGGCGCGGGCTCTGGCTGTGGAACCCAAGGTGCTGCTGCTGGACGAGCCTTTCGGCGCTCTGGACGCAAAGGTTAGGCAGGAACTGCGGCGCTGGCTGCGCTTCCTTCATGACGAAATTCATATCACCAGCGTATTTGTTACCCACGATCAGGAGGAGGCTCTGGAGGTTTCCGACAATATCGTAATCTTGAATAAGGGCAAAATTGAGCAGACCGGCTCGCCGGAAGAGGTGTACGACCATCCCGCGAATCCGTTTGTCTACGGCTTTTTGGGTAATGTCAATTTATTTCATGCCCGCCTTGACCACAAAGGCGCGCTCAATCTTGAAACTGAAAAAAGCGAGGCGGCGGATTCGGGCGTTTCTTCCGGCTCATCCAGTTCTCCCGACCTGCCGGAAGAAATCTCCTTTTTCGTCCGCCCGCATGACGTATCAATCAGCCTTTACAACGAGGATGGTAAAGGCATTGAGGCTGTCATTGTCGACCACCGTCTGCTTGGCAGCCGCGTGCGGGTAAACGTCCAGACCCTCAGCGGCAAAAAAGACATCGAGGCGGATATTGATAAAACACATTGGAATAGTATAAAACAAGAAGGTCAGGAAATCGGGAAAAAAGTATTCATTCGTTTTCTGGGCGCAAAAATATATTCCAAAAATGAAAACTGGAGCAACTATGTTATATAAGAGCAACTATGTTATATAGGAGTTTGTTGTGCTAGCGTCTTGACATCTTTCAAACTGTGGGTAGCGGTCTCAAGACCGGAAGAAGAATATTTTACCTCAATTACGCCTTTCGACACAAAAGTCGAAAAAGTCAACGAAGGAAAGAGAAAGAGGGGGCTCTTAAAAACTTATTCGACTTCTTTGACTTCGCGGTTCATAAAATTCTTCATGTATCGAAGCTGTTCCAAAACTTCAGTTTTGGAACAAGCTCATCCACTGTTACAATCGTGTACGAACGCTAGAAACGAAAGTCAATCCCTGCCCTATTCATGATCGCGTTAGCAGTATGACGTGCATCTATCTTGGCAGCAACAGTTATAGGGAGCTTTGTTATGGTGCTATACCAAATGTCATGATCGCCTTTTCCATGTCTTAAAAAGTAGCAGCCATTTTTAGACAGTTTTGTTCTAACTCTTTTTTCGTACTCGGCCATTAAGCAACTACCGCAAATCGCTCTGCTTTGAAGCATAATTTCAGGCTGTGCGGCGGTATATCCATTAACTCAAGTAATTCTAAGGCGGCTAATTTAGCTTCCTCTATAAGGGCGTCGGCAGTCTTAGCCTCAAGAACGAGACCCGGAATATCATCGCTTTCAGCAATCCACACCTGTGCCTCATCATCCCATGATAGAAAAACAGTATATTCATTCATTGACAGTTCCTTTGGTCATAGTTTTATAATTTAAGCATAAACTTGCCGTTAATGTCTTTCAAGCCCGCCAGCGGGTTTTCATGCGCTCCGCGCTAGTACCTTCCCGCCCTTGTTGGTCGGGACACGGCGTTCAGTCCGTAAACTGCCTGCCGGCGGCTGCTTGAATCGCCTGAGCTTAGAGA
>JAISCO010000364.1 GCA_031265535.1 Spirochaetaceae bacterium
GCAAAGGACGAAAGGCTAAAAGTGACGTTTGAGCATTTGCTGGACACGCAATACCAAGACGGCGGTTGGCGGTGCAATTCGTTCAAATACGGACGCGGGCCGGAAACGGAGTATTCCAACCCGTTCCCGACATTGATTGCCCTTGATGCCTTTCGGCATACTGACCTGCCGGGTCAAGCCGGGCAGCTTAATCGCGCAATTGATTTTCTGCTGGAGCATTGGACGATTCGCAAGCCCATCGGCCCTTGCCATTATGGGATAGGCTCGTTGTTCATGCAGGCGGAATATCCTTTCCGCACCTACAACATTTTCATGTACGTCTATGTTTTGTCCTTTTACGGGCAGGCAAGAAAAGACAAACGGTTTTGGGAAGCGTTTAAGGTGTTGCAATCTAAACTGGTGGATGGGCAAATGGTCGTGGAGCGTATCGTCCCCAAGTTGGCGAAACTGTCTTTTTGCGAAAAAGCAAAACCGAGTATCCACGCGACCAAACGCTATGAAGAGATTTTGGAAAACATAGGGGGAAACTATGGCGTTTGATTTCAAGAAAGAGTACAAGGCGCTCTACGCTACGACAGCAAAATCGTCCATCGTGGACGTGCCGGCAACTTCATCATCATGGAATGCGGTGAAAATATATATGCGGCGTTGTGTCATCTTCAAACAGGGTCAATTCAAGTTACCGTAGGTCAAAGTGTAAAAAAGGGCGAATTAATTGGCAGGGTAGGTCATTCCGGCAACTCTTTTGGCCCACATTTGCATTTTCAGCTTATGGACAGTAGCGATATAACCACTGCAAAAGGATTGCCTTGTGCTTTTGAAAAATATGAAGTGTTCCAAGATGGAGAGTGGCAAAAAGTTATAAATGCTATTCCCACAAATAAAGACAGGATAAGGTTTAATTATCAATGAGCAATTAACAATTATCAATGAGGGGTGGGGGCGTTGCGGGGGCTATTAACAGTCTGATGCTGCCCCCTGCGGGGCAATTCACTTAGCAGATTGCCCCCGCAGAGGGGGAAGCGTAAGACCGCCTAAGCCCGCTTGCGGGCGGCGCGGGCTGGAGCGAGGGGGAGACTTCCCCCTTTTTAGATTTTTTTTAAGAGAAGCGCTTATAGAAGCGCCATATATTTTTAACGGTACTGCTTTCTGCGGCGCTGTGTTGGAATTGTAGGAGGAATTAGAAGAAAATGAAACACAGAATGGTTAAGTTAGGCGCATTTAGCGTCGTTGGAGTGAAAGAGTTTATGTCTACAGAAAATGGAGCGAACTTTGTGAACATTCCGAAAATGTGGGACGCCATAGGCGGGGAAACGATTGCCGGGCTGCGGGAACTTTCTGACCTTGAACCTTCCGGCGTGCTTGGGTTGTGCGGAAATATGCATGACAATGGGTTTGACTATTGGATTGCTGCCGCGACCACGAAGGAACGCCCCGTTGGGTTTGAAAAACTGGATGTTCCTGCTTGCGAATGGGCGGTGTTTGAGGTAATAGGCGCGATGCCGAACGCGATACAGGACGCTTATAAGCGGTTGTTTAGTGAGTGGCTGCCAAAGTCAGCTTACAAACATGCAAATGCGCCCGAGATTGAGTGGTATGCTGTCGGCGATATGTGCGCGGATGATTACAGAAGCGAATTGTGGCTGCCGGTCTTAATGAGCAATTAACAAGGAACAGTAAACAAGGAAAAGGGAAAAAGTAAAAGGTAAAAAATGAGGAATTAACAATTAGGAATGAGGAATTAGTAATTAGTAATGGAGGAAATTTATGGTTACAATCTATGTTTATGTTCTTGATGGTTTAGCCGACTGGGAGCTGGGGTATGTTACTGCGGAGCTGAATTCCGGTCGGTTTTTCAAAAAGGGCGCGCGGCGTGTATCGCTCAAAACAGTTAGTTATTCTAAAGAGCCGGTCAAGACAATGGGCGGGATGACAATAGCGCCCGATTGCTTAATTGATGATATTGTTGTGAGCGAAACAAGTGTGCTGCTATTGCCGGGCGCAGATACATGGAGCGGCCCAAAGCATGGCGCTATCATCGAAAAGACGAGCGAATTTCTATCTTTAGGCGCTGCGGTGTGCGCGATCTGCGGGGCTACCGTTGCGCTTGCTAACTTTGGGTTATTGGATAAGCGTCCGCATACCAGTAATGGACCTGGATTCATTGAAATGTTTGCTCCTGCTTATAAAGGGCAAAGTTTTTATATAGACAAGCCGTCTGTAGCGGATAACAATCTTATTACCGCAAGCTGCACCGGAGCTTTGTTGTGGGCGAAACAAATTATCGAGCGTTTAGGTGTTTTTGGGTCAAACACACTGGAGTCCTGGTATGCATATTTTAGTACCGGTGAGCCTGAACATTTCTTTGCCCTCATGCAAAGTTTGCCGGGAAAACAGGATGTCGAGGACGCCGTCCCCCACTAATGCGGAAATGGATTCGCAGTTACGGCAAACAAGGATTAGACCAGGATGAAAATATGACATTTGATTTTAAGAAAGAATACAAGGCGCTCTATGCGCCGGCAACAGAACCGTCTATCGTGGACGTGCTGGAAATGACGTTCATCATGGTTGACGGCAAAGGCAACCCAAACACAAGCGCGGAGTACAAGACCGCGTTAGAGGTTTTGTACGGGTTATCTTATGCCGTGAAGATGAGCAAGATGGGCGGCGCGCAGCCGGCGGGTTATTTCGATTTTGTGGTTCCCCCGCTTGAAGGGCTGTGGTGGAATGCCGGCGGCGGCGTTGTTACGGACATCACCGATAAGGACAGTTTTTGTTGGACTTCGATGATACGACAGCCGGATTTTGTAACGCCGGAGCTGTTTGAGAGCATAAAGACCGCTGTCGCAAAGAAAAAGGCGGAGCTTGATCTGTCGGCGGCGCGGCTTCAAAAATTCACGGAAGGATTGTGCGCCCAAATCCTGCACATTGGCTCTTACGATGACGAACCGGGAAGCACCGCCGTCTTGGAGCAATTCATAGCGGATTCCGGCTATAGCGCCGACTTCACGAATAAACGCCGCCACCACGAAATCTACCTCAGCGACCCGCGTAAAACCGCGCCGGAGAAGCTGAAAACGATTATCAGATACCCGATTGCAAAAGGGGCGGCGTCCTCGACGCCCCGCATTGCAAATCGACGCCCCGCATTGCAAATCGACGCCACAGAGCAACGCCGTTGGAGGTAAAACGTGAAAAAATTACCGCAGAGAAAACAAATCCGATTGAAAGGTTATGATTACAGCCGCAACGGAGCATATTTCATAACGTTCTGCGTAAAAGACCGCGCCAAATTGTTGGGGCATATCGAACCCGACGCCCCGCCGCCTGTCCCCGATGCCTCGTATTGCAAGTTGACGCCATACGGTGATGTCGTAGCAAAAAGGATAACCGAGATGTGCCGCCATTACGAGAATATTGAGATACCGCATTATGTGATTATGCCAGACCATGTACACATGATTATTTTGGTTTCCGATAACGAGGGAAACGGGAGGTCGAACGAGGAAGACGGGCTGGCTAGGGGGAAAAACGGGATGTCGAGGACGCCGTCCCCCGCGAATGCGGTCATACCGGCATTCATTTCAACATTGAAGCGGTTCACAAACAAAGAGGTTGGGTTTTCTCTTTGGCAGCGCTCGTTCCACGACCACATCATCCGGGATGAACGTGAATACGACCGTATTGCCAAATATATAGAAAACAATCCGCAACGTTGGCTAGACGATCGTTTTAATGCGGGCGGCGGTCGGGGGCGACGGTCGGGGGCGGCGTCCTCGACGCCCCCCGCATCGTAAATCAATGCTGCAAGGAGGGCAGAATCATGATATTGGAAACAAACAGATTGATTTTGCGTCCGTGGAAAGAGTCGGATGCCGAAAATCTGTATGAATACGCGAAAAGTCCTGTTGTCGGGCCGGCTGCGGGTTGGCCGGTTCATACAAGTGTCGAAAACAGCCGGCAAATTATCCG
>JAISCO010000374.1 GCA_031265535.1 Spirochaetaceae bacterium
TCGCCGCTAAATAGCGCGGTAGACGCGCTATCGCCCGCCTCAAAAAAACAACTCCAGGCGCAGTAGGCTTCGCCTTTCATTCGGCGGCGTCCTGCCGCCTCATTACAGGCCGCGGTTCAACCCTGTCGGCGCCGTCCATGGCGCCTTTTCCTCCCTAAGGTCGGCGGGCTGAACCGTTCGAAGCCTACTGTATTCCTCGCAAAATTAAAACTCTTTTCAGGCGCAGTAGGCTTCGAACCCACGACCTGCGGTTTTGGAGACCGCTGCTCTACCAACTGAGCTATACGCCTAAATACACCGCAAGAAACGGTGTTCATTGGAAACGGTCATTTTACTTTTGTTTCTTTATGTACCGTATGTTTACGGTCAAACGGGCAATATTTCTTTAATTCCAGTTTTTCCTGTGAATTTCGTTTATTTTTTTTTGTCGTATAATTTTTACGCTTGCACTCGGTACACTGCAAAGCGATGAGTTCCACTGCCGTTTTCTTAGATGATGCCATGCTTCCTCCAAAATCGTTAAAATCTGTTCAATTTATCTTAATCAGCCCTCGAACGGAATCGAACCGTTGACCTTATCCTTACCATGGATATGCTCTGCCAACTGAGCTACAAGGGCACAAATTCAGGCTACCAAAGTAAGCCATCCATGTCAACCCCGCCCGCCACCCCGCCAGCCATTTGCCATGGAGGCACATGCGCTCCGCGCTAGCCCACCAGTGGGTTTACATACGCTCCGCGTTAGCGTCTTGCCGCCGCCGCAAACTTGTTTGCGCCGTTGGCGGCGGAGCGGCGTTCATTTCGTAAGCGGCATTTGGGTTTCCTTTTTACTTTTTCCATTTTCCCTTTTACTTAGCATGGGGGCGGAGCGGCTTTTAGTTCGATAGCGGTTTTTATCTTTTCCTTCTTACCTTTTACTTTTTACCTCCTCACTCCTAACTGCTGCTCTGTCCACTAACCCAAGTTCATTGTTAATGGGTGGGGGTAGTGAAATAGACCGGAATGTTCGCCAACGAAGTTGGCGCGCGCAGCGGAATGAGGACTATGGAGCGAGGGGGAGCCGCGTCGAAAAAGTTTCATCATATTACCTCAAAAATTTGACGATTTATGATTGATGCGCTTCCCCCCTTTGTAAGAGGTAATTACTCATTCTTAATTGCTCATTGTTAATTGTTAATTGTTAATTTTTTACCTTTTACCTTTTATTTTTTACTTAGCATTGGGCTTTCGAGGTTTTTAGGCGTTCCGGTTCCACGTCATTGTGCATAATCTCCAGCCGCCGCATGATTGCGTCAACCACCGCCTGCCGCTTATCTTCAACACCGGCTTTTTCAGCTTCAAGTTGAGTTTTTGCGCGAAATTCACCGCATGAAATTATCGGCGACACGGTAATACGCAGCATGTCTTCGCTCACAAAATCGTCTATCATCCCGCCTTGCCGTATATGCATTATTTCACCGTTCAACGCGACAAAACACATGTAGTCAAAACTTTTGATATATGAGTCAACCTCACGGACGCCGCGTTTAGAGGCGGGATCCCACGGACGGAACCGTGTTCCCGCCGGAAACAACAGTACAATGCGTCCGGTATGCTTTAACTCCTCCAATTTTCGCATCGCGGAACGGTTTATGTTGATCATGCGCAGATACTCCGATTTTTCTTTTTCGGCGTCAACACCGGCGTGAGCGCCATCGGCAGCGCCGTTATGGGGGAGGCTTGGACAGATAATTATGCGGGTATAACCGCCGCTAAAAACAGCTATCGCCGGATTTTCTTCGTTCAATTTCATCCCCGCGATAGAAATAAGCGCGTCGTTGATCTCGGCGCCCATTGGTCCTTCTTTGCGCAGCAGATACGAAAACTGTGGTAAATCCATATTACTGTAATGTTCCAGCAAAAGAAGGCAAGCGGAACCGCCGCGGGCTTTTTGCAGCAGTTCATATAGATTATCCATGCCGGTGATTCCAGAACCGGGCAGCGCGAGCCGCTCTACCATGCTATCGACAAGGGCAAGCGCCCGTTTGTCGGCTTCCTGATACACATTGTCGCCTGTGATATGATTTGGCGCGGCAAAAAAAGAAAGCGCTTTTTTAATAGTCCCGCTAAAAAGAGAGCTTAGAGTTTCCATGTTGTTATTATAATTACTTTGTTTTAAAATTGCAATTTTACTGACCAGTGTTCGTACACGATTGTAACAGTGGATGAGTTTGTTCCAAACATGAAGAATTTTATTCGCAAAGTCAAAGAAGTTTTTAAGTGTCCTTATTACTTATTACTTATTACCTTTTACTTTTTTACTTAGCATTGGCGCGGAGCGCATGTAACCCCGCTGGCGGGCTGGCTGGCGGCGTAGGCTTCGAAATCGCCGGAAAGCAGGAAGGCGCCGAGAGCGGCTTTCGATATAAAGACGCTTTCGCCGCGCCGGACTGTCAGAACGCCGCCGTCTTTGAAGCGGAAACGGACAGCGCCTTTCATGCAGACAAGAATCGAGGCGGATTTGACCGGAAAGCCGGTTTCGCCGCCCAGGTTTTTTATGCGGTAGAGCGAAAATCCGCCCGAAGGCGCGGCGTACTCGTAAAAGGCGGCATCTTGCAGCCTGTAAACGGCCGGCAGGAACGAAGCGAATTTTACGATGCCGAACAGTCCGGCGCGGTCTATATGCTTCGCGGTCAAGCCGCCCCGTATCACGTTGTCCGATGCCGCCATCAGTTCCGCGCCCGCCCCGTGAATATAGGCGTGAAGCACGCCCGCGGGAACGAATATTGCTTCTCCGGCGGCCAGAGCGATGACATTGAGGTACAGCGGGGACAGCGCGGAAGCGTCGCCCGGGAAAAGGGCGGCCAAACGTGCCGTCAACTCCAGTTCACAGGCATATTGCGGATGTTCGTTCCGCATATTCCCGATGTTTTTTGTTGCGTGTTCCAATATTTCGGCCTGCTCGTCCGCCGAAAGTTCGAACAGAGCGTTCAAAAACATTTTTAGTGCGCCGCTTTCAACCGCATTGTCCGCATCCGCCTCCAACGGGCGGAGCAATTTTTTTATGGCGGGACAGGAAAAAAGGGACAGCCGCCGCTTTATCCCGTCCGGCGGACGGAAGCCGCACAGGGCATGAAACGGTGTCAGGGCGCATATTATTTCCGGCTTGTGATTCGGGTCTTTATAGCTGCGCTCCGGCGCGTCAAGCGGTATGCGCCGGGCGTTTTCATCGGCGTACCCGGCCTCCGCCTGCGCCTTGTCGGGGTGCGCCTGTATCGAAAGCGGTTTTTCGGCGGCAAGCAGCTTGAACAGGAAGGGCAGCTCGCCCGAAACTCTCGAAAGCGGCTCTTCGCCCGCGTCCGACACGGCAAAAGACTGCCCGCCGGGGTGCGTTCCCATCCACATCTCGGCATAGGGCCTGCCCGCGCCGTTTTCGATGCCCAGTAGTTCCGGTATATACGCGGCAGATCCCCATTCGTAATGCTTTATCGTGTTTCGCAGTTTGTAAACGCCGTTCATCAAGCGCCCCTGCCCCGCGTCATTATCACTGTGGAGCGGTCGAGTTCCGCAAGCGCTTCGATGCTGTCC
>JAISCO010000377.1 GCA_031265535.1 Spirochaetaceae bacterium
TGCCGTTGTCAATGGTTATCTTGTTTCCCTTTTCCAAAAGAACCCTGCACCCCGCGCCGTTGTCGAACGTTATGCCTTTCTCTTGCGCGTCAATAACAAACTTCATGCCCTCGCCGTCCATGACAACAAACTGGTCTTTGCCAAACCCGTCCGCCTCGTACTCGTCCGCCCACATTCCCGCGACATAGGGATACGCCGGATTCCAGCAGAGAAACTCGATTATCACAACCTGCCCCTCGTTCGGTATCGCGTACACGCCGCGTTTTTTATTGGCCGCCCATATCGGATTGAGTGCTTTAATCTATGGAATCTGTGGTTTTTTGTGATTGAATGCCATCTGCGTTAACTTGGAATGCGGTTTAACTGTTTCGATGACGTAGAAAAGCGACCACTTGATGGAAAAATGAACATAATATATAATGGAGCAAGAGATTTTCAATGGCGAAAATGCACAGAATAAAAAGGAGTGTACTATTGTGCAACGCATTATGGATATAGTTGCGGAAGAAACCGGCGGGAAGAGCTTCAATAGCATCAAGTACCGTTATGACTCGGTCAACGCACCCAAGGCAGACTATGATGATCCGTTTGATAACCGTGAATGGCTTGGAAACGGTGAAACAAAGCTCCAAAAAGAACCTGTGGACTGCCTCGCAATGGCAAAGCAATTGTCGGAAAATAACATTGAACCAATTTTCAAGTATTTCCTTGATGGTTCGCGCCACGCATACCATGTTGATGATATTGCTTATAACCATAATGTTTTTCCTGTAATCGCGGGGCAAGCCGGAGTTGCTTGTTGCCGCCGCGAAAACCGTAAATTGCGGCTCGAACACTTTTCTTCCGGCGAACCGACCATGATAAATCATACGGTACTGTCAATGCCAAAAGACTGCGACCAAGATGGGCATCACACAGACGCTTATCTCGAAAAGCTAAAAAACAAGATAAACGCCTCGCCAACGCTTGCTCGTTTGGAAATAAACATCGCAAAAGTTCTTGTTTACAAGACTGATAGAACAGTTGACGCGAAGTTTGAAGACAGGGGAATTGCTGCGGTTCAGGATTATATGTCCGATGCTGAAAAAGGCATGGTAGACCGGCTTGCAAAGGCGGGAATGTTGTCACAAAATGCTTACCTTGTGAAGGACGGTTCCCTTGAATATATTCCATTGCTTTCTGGAAATTACCGGGATATTTGGAATTTTAGGGAAAGCTATCGTTGGGTGGTGGGCGTTTCAAAAAAATTCAATCCGGAACATTGCCGAGATAAAAATAACAAACCAAACGCAGACAAATTAATTGATTTGCTCGAAGGATACCGTACACCGGTGATGCTGTTTAAAAATAGCCGTATTGACAGGTTATTGTTTGCGGTATGGTATCTACGGCTCCGCGGGATAGATAAAACACGAAATCCATTTGACGGGGTTGTAAAAGTTGAAAAAATACTCCTCAATGATGATGCCGACAGTCCGAAAAAATTGGAAACAGAAGATGTAGATATGATAACCGCAACGTTATTGAACGAACGAAATCCTGCTTGTTATGGTTCTGATTTACGTTATGCCAATCATATTTACCCGGTTTATCTTACAGAGAGTTTTATTAAGAGTAATTATATGAGTGACGAATTGCTTATACAAATGTTTTAGGAGGTTTACAATTTACAATGAACAGAAAGCCTATTGGAAGAGTGATTGCTACCGAGAAAAAGCCTACGAGCGTGGACAAATTCACTTTTTGGACGGACGCAAACCTGATTTTGAATCCATTTGACCTTGTGAAGGTCGTTCATGTCAATAAATCGGTTTCGTATGGAATGATCGAGGACATCTCTCACATCACAGACGCGAATAGTTTCCTTACTGGATTCATTTCCAGCGATTTTGGCGACGTGACAGTGAGAGCCCCGACGCTTCGCATTGGAATGAATTATGTTGAAGCGGCGATAGTCTGCAACGACCATAATATTTACATTCCGGTTCAAAACGACGCGGAAGTGTATCTCGCCAGCGAGGAAGAAATTACTTTTGCGCTCGGTTTGAAGGGAGTCAAAAATCCGCTTCCTTGCGGATATCTGGAAATGTACGAGAATACAGGCGACAACACTAAAGTAACATTACCCGTCAACTTCAACTCAAAATTCGTCATTGGCCCGGAAGGAGCGCATCTAAACATTTCCGGTATATCTGGACTCGCGGCCAAGACCTCTTATGCAATGTTCCTCATGAAAGCGATTCAGGATGGGTATCTGCGCCGTAACAACGATGAAGACAGCGTCGCGTTTGTATTATTCAATGTGAAAGGAAAAGATTTAATGGGAATTGATCAGCCGAATGATTTTCTGGACGAAGAGAATCCTGAAAAAGTAAAGGCCGAGACATTCGCGTTGTACAAAGCGATGAATTTAAGCCCGGAGCCATTTAAATATGTCCGCTACTATGTTCCTTTTGGTTCGAGTGATAATTCCGCAAAAAATAGCGCTCTCAGCAGCAAAGAATTGGAGAGTTATATTAAACTGGAAAAGGCGCGCCAGTATGTTTTCAATTACACTGACGACAAAGAAAATCTCGATTTGTTCTTTGCGAACATTGACGACACAAACCAGACTATAGACGCCATACAAGAATACATCATTGACGGGCGCGGTGGTTTCGATAAAATTAATGACTGGAATGGATTCAAGGATTTAGTCGGCCAACACTGCGACCCGCAAAGAACGCCAAACAAGAATGAAAAAGAAATCCCGGTTGTTTCTTGGAGAAAATTTAAGCGTATTGTAACGAAAGCAATCAGCCACGGCGTGTTTACCGGCGGGACGCCGAAAAATACGCTTCGTTTGGAAGAACCTCTAAAAAAGATACGGAAAAATGAGGTTCATGTGATTGATATCGCCAATTTATCCGAAATTATGCAGTCCTTTGTGTTTGGGTATGTAATACGAACAATCAACAAGCTGCAATTAGGCGAATATGACAGCGATGACTACAAACCGCCTGAGCGTATTCTCATCTTTATCGATGAGCTTAATAAATACGCATCCACAGAAACGCCAAAGAATTCTCCGATACTGCGGCAAATACTGGATGTTGCCGAACGGGGACGATCACTTGGAGTAATTCTTTTTGCGGCGGAGCAATTCCGCAGCGCGATTCATGACAGAGTGAAGGGTAATTGTGCTACACACGCTTATGGCAGAACCAACGCCATTGAAACAAGTAAAAAGGATTACGGGGTTGTGCCAAATACGTATAAAAATATACTGACACGGTTGGATCAGGGCGAATACCTTATTCAAAATCCTATATTTCGTTCAATGCTTCGGATAAAGTTCCCCAAGCCGATTTACAAACAATTTAAATCATAGGGATAAAGGGATAAATTATATGGAAAAAATAACTTTTGGTAAAAACATCCTTGAAAACCTGACTACCGCTATGTACTCAGACTCTCGCGTGATGTTTCGCGAATATGTTCAAAACTCATGCGATGCGATACGTTCAGCCGCAAACGTGGGAATTATTGACCGCAAGAATGGCAAAATCGATATTGAGATTAATACTATCGAAAGAACTATCGAGATCACGGACAACGGACGCGGTATATCAAGAATGGATTTCGAGCGCGTTCTGGGAGACATTGCGAATTCCGACAAGCAGCGTGGCGAAGATATGGGATTTCGCGGCATAGGACGGTTGTGCGGTCTTGCTTACTGTTCTGAATTGCGTTTTATCTCAACTTCGTATGGTGAAACGGATACCTGTGCCATGATATGGGATGCCGGGAAAATGCGGGCATTGCTTGACGATGACAAGAAATACAGCGCCGAGTATGTCATTGATGAAATTAGGCGTGTAGAGATTGTTGAAAATACGGAGACAAAGGAATCTCATTTCTTTAAAGTAATTATGACCGGCATCCGTCCTGAAAGCGATGAATTACTTGATCTATCCGATATCAAGGAGTATTTGTCTTTCGTTGCGCCGTCGCCATATACGACGAGTTTCTTGTTTTATAAGCAAATTTATGACTTTGCCAAAAGCATCAGTGAAAATATTGATGAGTACTTTATTTTTATCAATGGAGAACAAATTTTTAAAAACTATATTTCAAGAACGTATACCAAAGAAGGAAAGATAAAGGACGATATAAAGTCTTTGGAATTTACGGAATTCAAATCTGAAAAAGGTGAACGTTTAGCATGGATGTGGTACGGAATATCTTCATTTGACGGTTCTATTCCAGAATGCGGTCACAATCCGCATCGTGGGCTTCGTATTCGAAAAGCAAACATTCAAATTGACAATGGTGTAAAAATCCGGGAACTACATCAGGAAAAACATGGGAACGACTATTTTATTGGTGAAATAATGGCTACCCATAAGGATTTAACGCCAAACGCAAGACGGGATTATTTTAATGAAAGTCCGGTAAGAGCGGAATTTGAAAAGACGCTCAGAACCTATTTTCACCAGACACTGTACAAATTGTATCGAACAGCGAGTAACACACGCAGCGCGTATAAAAGTGTTGAAGAATACCATACTGCGGTTCAGGACTTTAAGGAAAAAGAATCCATCGGATTCAGCGGAACGGTTGAACGCCAACAAGTCGAAGTTGAACTGGAAAAGAAACGCGAAGCGAAGGAAAAAGCGGAACGCAAAATCCAAAAATTCAATCAAGAGGCGGCCGATGGACGAGACCTTTTGATAGAACGGGTGCGTTCTACTGTTCGGGAAAGAATCGTCTCAACCCAGTTGAGCGAAACACCGTTCTCGAAAGCCTCCGAAACAACCCAGTATAATGGCAACAGAGGAAGCAAGCCGAAATACCTTGCCAATGAACTTTCATATTATACAAAAGAAACCAGAAAGGTTGTCAGCCGAATATATGATATCATACAGCAGAAAGCGCCGGAAATCGCAACAGAACTTATTGCGCAGATTCAAGATGCGCTGAAATCACGGAAGGATTAACATTGGCGCGGCGGCAGGTGCTATTGGTTGAGCCTGATTATAAAAACAAGTATCCTCCTATGGGCTTAATGAAGCTCGCAACCTATTACAAAAAACTTGGCGACAGCGTCCGCTTTTTTAAGGGTGATTTGCGTGATCTTGCAGCGGCGCTTATCTGCGAAGACTTGCTTGCCGTACTGCACGGCGTCAAACCGGATGTACTGTGGGAAAAATATATCCCGCCGCTTCAACAATACATTCGATTTGGTAAAATGGCGGAAATTCCGGATAATCCGCTATTTAACGATGCTTTTGTCATGGAAAACATTAAGCTGTCCCGGCAAAAATATAAGGAGAAGAATTACTTCGAGAATCCACGGTTTGATGTGGTTTGCATTACTACATTGTTTACGTTTTATTGGAATATTACTATTGACACCATCAATTTTGTAAAAAGACTCTGTAAAAATCCTGAGAAAGTTTTTGTCGGTGGAATAATGGCGAGCATACTACCTGATGTCGTTGAGCGTGAAACCGGAGTGCGCCCATATATTGGGGTTCTTGACAGGCCGGGAATATATGATGCCGGCAACAAACTCATTATTGACACGCTTCCGCTTGATTACTCAATATTAGATGAAATTGAATACAAATATCCCACTGTCGATGCTTACTATGGATATATGACGCGAGGTTGTCCGAATCGATGCAGTTTTTGCGCTGTTCCAACACTCGAACCGCAATTCATCAAGTATATACCCATCAAACGGCAGATAGAAGAAACCGCCGCACGTTTTGGCGAGCAGAAAGATTTGCTTTTATTGGACAATAATGTTTTGTATTCAAGCCGTTTCGATCAAATTATTGATGAAATAAAGGAATGCGGGTTTGCAAAAGGCGCGGCGTATTTGCCGCCAAACCAATATGAAATTACCATTAAAAATTTGCGCGATGGTATAAACGATTATGCGTATATAAAAAAATGTGTCGCTCTTTATCACGACTTGCTTGAAAAATGTAAAAAATGGCAGGACATATATTTTGAGCTTTATAACCGGATAACAGGAGCGAATTGTTACTACGACTACACGGCGACGTCGCAAGCTATACTCGCACTCGACGGTTTTATCGCGCCGCTTTACGCGCAATATGTATATAAACCTCGCAAACGACGGCGTTATGTTGACTTTAACCAGGGTGTAGATGCCCGGCTCATTGTCAAATACCCGGAGCGAATGCGTAAACTGTCCGAGATATGCGTTCGTCCGCTACGAATAGCCTTTGACAGTTGGGCGTTGCGGGATATTTACGAAAAGGCGGTTTGCATAGCGGTTGAATCCGAGGTAAAAAATCTTTCAAATTATTTGCTTTATAATTCTGACGGGGAATATGATACACCGGTGAATCTTTTTTATCGAATGCGATTAAATGTTGATTTGTGCGAAAAATTAGATGTATCAATATATTCATTCCCCATGAAATATCATCCAATAAATAATCCTGAATATTTTCGTAACCGTGATTATATCGGAAAACATTGGAACAGAAAGTTTATTCGCGCAATTCAAGCGGTTTTGAATTCCACAAAAGGGAAAATAGGCCGGGGAAAAACATTCTTTGCCGAGGCGTTTGGACGCGATGCTGATGAATTCCAAAAAATACTTTTTATGCCGGAAATGTTTATTATATACCGGCGAAGATATGACAAGGGTTTAATGGATCGGCTTAAAGATGAATATACCGGTCATTATGCGGACGAAAGCGACTTGACGAATGAATGGTGGGAAAAATTCCGCAACCTTAACGAGGTTCAGTACAAACAAGCGGCAAAAATAATCTCGGAAAACAATTTCACGAACGAAGTGATTTCAATGGTCAAAAGTTCTGCCGTAAAAGATGTATTGAGTTATTATTTTATTAATCGCGGCTCGTCCCATTAATGTAATTACGGATGAGCAAAACAGAAGGGATGTCGGTGGTATCGTCGGAAGGATGCGGTTGAACAGTGCGTGCGCCGCGAAACAACGGACTCTAAAATGTCCTTCGCCTCTTTTATCACCATCAGCCTCCCGCCATGCCCAGCAGTTCTTTTATCGCCGGGCCGTCAAAAAACTGCCGTTCGATTTACCGCATCTTTCGGCGCACCCAAGCAGGGACGCGCCGGAATTTCCGGCCCCGGATGGCGGACAAGCCTCCGGCATATGCCGTTAAAGCGCAGCGCCTTCGCGTTGCGCGGCCTAATATCGTGCGCCTTTGTTTTCCCGCCCTCTTGGTGTATCCGGGCGTACACCATGTTTGAGCTGACAATCGCCGAGCCGTCCGGGAACGCGTTCATTGACACCGAGCGAAAAAGCTGGCCGCCCAGATACAGAATCCGTCCGGCGTTTTTCTCTTTCGCTTCGGGATTCCCCAGCGCCGCCCATTTCTCCCCGGTCGCGGGGCCGGCCTGTTTCTGAAACGCCTCCTTTGAGACATTTTTCAAAGCCCGCCCGCCCGCATGGGCAATTTGCGAAAGCGCGGGGCTTGAAGCCTTTTGAAGAGCCTCTGTAATTTTTTGATACTCGCCGTCAAGTTTGACTTCGATTCCCGCGCCCGCCATGCCTCAATACCCCCGCAAATCCAGTTTCGCGCTTGTCCGCGTCTGTACGCCGCCCGAAGGCGGTTTGGAGACTTCGCCGCCTCCCGCGCTGTAACCCGGTATCGCAAACTT
>JAISCO010000012.1 GCA_031265535.1 Spirochaetaceae bacterium
TACGCTGATTTACACGCGGACAAGCGAAAGTACATGGGCGCTATAGCCGGCGTCGTGTTCAACGATGATGAAAAGGACTACGCCCTAAGCAACGGGCTCTATGTCCTTGAACCTTCGGGCGAAACCTTTTCAATCACCACTCCCGCATCCAAGGGCCATACCCCTCAGGAATGGTAGCCCCCTAACAGCAATTCCCACACCCGCCGACTCCCGGTTATTCAAGTAAAAAGTAAAAAGTAACAGGTAAAAAGTAACAGGTAAAAAGTAAGTAGCAGGTAAAAAGTAAAAAGTTCCTTTGTCCGCTGATTACGCGAATTATGCCCGTTCCGATCAGTTATCCTCACTGCTCATTGCTAACTGCTCATTTCTAATTTCTAATTGTTAATTGTTAACTGTTACTTGTGTTGAAGCCCCGCGCAAGGGATTGCAGCGGAAATCCCGCAAGAGTTACCGTAGGTAACGATGAGGAATTGGAGCGGAAAGCCCGGTTTTTGGCGCGGCAGCGCCAAAAATGCGCCCAAATAGAGAATAAATCTTTTAAATCATTGTTAATTGCTCCTTGTTAATTGTTACTTCATCCTTACCTCTTCCTTCTTCCTTTTTACTTTTTCCGTCGCGGGTGGGTTTACGCGGGTGGGTTTGTGCGATAGATTAGAAATATGACAGATGTTCATAATGATGTGCTTGAAGACGATGATTTTGATACCGTTCTTTCGCCCGACATCGTTTTTACCGGCACTTTTAATTTTGAAAAATCATTTTTGGTACGCGGTAAAATAAGCGGTGTAATTGACGCGACAGGCGTACTGCTAATTGATGAACAGGCGCAGGTCGAGGCGGATATAAAGGCCGGCAGGGTCATAATCAGAGGATCGGTTAAAGGGAATATAACAGCTGCAACACGTGTTGAAATTACGCTTACAGGCTCGTTGGAAGGCAATGTAAGCGCGCCGGAGATCAGCATGGAAACCGGCTGTCTGTTTAACGGTAAATGTACCATGCTCAGAACGCCGTCTTGAACCGTTTAAGTGAAGACAGCGATGACACGTTTAGTTTTAGCCGCGATTTTCGTATTTTTTTTCATTGCGGGATTAAGAGCCCAGACAAAGCCGGACGCGCTCGCGGAATACCGTGCCGGCAACTATAACAGCGCTGTAAATATCTGCCGTTCAGAAATAGAAGACGGCAATGGGCAAAACGTCGATTCTTACGTGGTGTTATGCTGGAGCCTCGCTAAACTGGGGCGTTTCAATGAGGCGAATTCTTTTGCCGCGGCCGCGCTTGCGCTTAGCCCTTACGATGTACGCCTGTTAGAAATCATGGGTGAAATCGCCTATAATCAAGGGCGGAACAATGAGGCGCTCAAATATTTTCAGGAATACATATACCTTGCGCCTGAAGGACAGCGCATTGATGTAGTCTATTATTACGTGGGCGAAATTTACATCCGACAGGGACGCTTTAGACACGCCGATATAGCTTTGTCTACGGCGCTGCACTATGTCCCCGGTAACGCGGTTTGGCAGGCGCGTCTGGCTTATGCTCGTGAGAATTCGGGTGAACTGAGGGAGGCGGCGGTAGCTTATGAAAAGGCTCTCACGCTTGACCCACAGCTTACAGACGCGCGGCGGGGGCTTGACCGCGTATACGCCGCCCTTGCCCCGCGCCGGTAGCACATTTTTGGGTAAACGGTATTGTTGTCGGTCGCGTTCCAAACACTGGGCTGTAAACTTAATCAGGGCGAAACCGAGTCAATAGCCGCCGCATTCATCAACGCGGGCTTTTCTATAGCCGCCGACGCAAGCAAGGCGGAATTATTGATAATTAACAGCTGCGCCGTAACGTCAAAAGCAGAGCAAAAAGGACGCGGATTGATACGCGCCGCGCTTAGGCAGGACCCGTCCCGCTGTGTCATTGTTACCGGCTGCAGCACGGAATTGAACCGTAAAAGCCTTGAAGCGCTTGATGATTCTGTTCAATGCCGGACGCCGGATAAAAGACGCCTTTTTGTTGTTCCAAGCTCTCCCCAAAACCTCATATTTGATATGCCGCCGCGCATCGTGCGCCGTCTTGCTCGCCCACAAGAAAACCGTAACGTTAAAGCCGCGCTGCAAGACGCCTTGGCGCGGATTTGCGCCGAAACCGGCGGCGATGGCGGCGGAAAATCTGACGGCGGCGATGACATTAATACCGATAGTACTGATAGCGGTACATTTCGTTTTGAAACGTCAGGCGGGATCTATCGTTCCCGCGGCTTTCTTAAAATACAGGACGGCTGCGACAATTCCTGCGCCTACTGCATTGTGCGCATTGCCCGCGGCAAAGCGCGAAGTCTGCCTGCAAAAGAGGTGCTGGAACGCCTGCGGATCATGGAAGCTATGGGGATGGCGGAGGCGGTTTTGACGGGAGTAAATATATGCCGGTGGAATGGTGGGGCGGACGGAATTAAAACCGGCTTGCCCGGTCTTTTGCAAGTCCTTATCGCGGGAACAACGGAGATCGGGATAAGGCTTTCATCGCTGGAACCGGCCGTTTTTACCGAAGATTTTTTCGAGACGCTGCGGGATCCGCGCATAAAGCCGCATTTTCATCTTTCAATTCAGTCCGGCAGCCTCGAAATACTAAAAAAGATGAGACGCTTTTACGATGCCGGCACGGCGCTGCGCGTTATCCGGCGGCTGCGGGGTATTAAAGACGACCCATTCATCGCCTGCGACATAATAACGGGATTCCCTGGCGAGACAGACCGCCATTTTTCGGAAACCCTTAGTTTTTGCGAGGCGGCGGAGTTTGCGCAAATACACGCTTTTCCATTTTCAAGACGTCCGGGAACGGCGGCATGGGACTATACCCCGCGTATACCGGAGCGTGAAGCCGAAAAGCGGGTGCATATTCTAAAAACACTTGCCGCTAAAAACCGTCGTTTGTATATAGAACGGTGGATAGGCCGCGAAATAGAGGGCGTCTGTATGTCCGATGCTGTTATGGCGGCGAAAAGCGGCGTCATCGAAATTTTAGCCGATAATTACCTTAGAATTTGCGCGGCGGATTGTAGTGGATTTGACGCGCGTAAGGGGCAAAGAGCGTTGTGTAAAATCACAGGATTTTTTGACGGCGGCGGACGCGCGGATGCTTACGGCAGGCTAATTTGAGAATGATTTTGAAATATTTTACCCGGAGTATGGCGGTTAAACTTGCGCTGTTCTGTTTTTTGCCGGTTTTGGGCGTTAATGCTCAAGATTTACCACCCCGTGTTGACGCGGTAGGCTTTCCATTCGCTCGTAACACCGCGCTTGGCGGCGCTCATGTAGGATTGGACGGTGATTTTTCCAGCATTTTCACAAATCCGGCCGCGTTGGTCGGTGCCGCTCCCAGAAAAAATTATGCGGAATTAGCTATCGACATAATCGACATAGACTTAATTACCCATATGATGACGACAGACGATCCGCTGTCGGAATTTGCTTCTCTCCTTGTTGATAATTTTGAAGCCGACTTGGATATTGGCGGACCACTCGCGTTAGGCGCAGTTGGCAGCGACAACCGCTACGGGTACGGTTGGGGACTGTTCAATGTCTCAAGATTTGGGCTTAGCTGGAATCGGGAGCAAATGTTGATGATATCGGCAACTCTTACGGAAGAATTTACATTAGCGGGCGCTTACGGCCTGCGTTTGTACGATGGCCTCGACGCAAAGTTTGATTTGGGAATCACCGCAAAAACTTTTCTTCGTGCCGGCTACCGTTCGTCCCCGCTCTTTATACAGCAGATAAAATACATACTTCAAGATTTGCTGGAAATGCCGTTTGAAACTCAGTTAGGCGCGGGCTTTGACATAGGTTTTCGCTGGACACTGGTCGATTCGCTGTCATTTGCCGCCGTTCTATACGACCCGTTTTCGCCTGTATGGGTCAATCAATATTCCGAAATGGGAAAAATCTCGGCACAGGAAACGATTGCGTCCGGCAGGATGTCGGTAAGACCCCGCGCAAGCGCCGGCGTCTCATGGAAAATGCTGTCTCCGTTTTGGCATAGATATTTTAACGATATAACGCTCAGCGTTGACTATCTTGGATTGCTTGAAAATCTGTCTGAAAACCCCCGTGATCCGTTATTGAACATCAGCGCCGGCTGTGAAATCCGTATGCTCAAAGTTTTTTGGTTACGCGCCGGCTTTAAGGATATGCAGCCGGCCGGCGGCATCGGGATTAATTTTACATTTATGAATGTAGATGTATCTGTTTATAGAAAAGAGCTGGGGACTAGACCAAATCAGTATGTAACCTGGGCGGCCTCCGTAAACATTTCATTTAGGGATTGAGATGTCATGATGAACCTTAGCGGGGCAAGCGCGCAAACAGTTTGCAATTAGCAATTAACAATTAGCAATTAACAGTTAACAATTAGCAATGAGAGAGTTACCAGTTGCGTATGCCAACCGCCCTTTTCGGCCCCTAAGGCACGAAGTGAAGGCCTCATGCGGTATGCTTAACGCGGAGCGTATGTAAACCCACTGGTGGGCGCGGAGCGCATGGAAACCCGCTGGCGGGGCTGGCGGGGGGTTATTCGGCTTTTTTGCAGAGAATTATTGCAACGGGGATAAGAAAAACAAGCCATATAAGCAGAGCAAGCGGCGGGATAAAACTTAGCGCGGCATTTACGCCGGAACGCATGCCGCTCACTGTTTGAGTGAGCGGCAGGAATTCTATAATTTTTCGTAGGAGCAGCGGAAAACGGTCCAGCGGAAAAAATGTTCCACAAAGAAACGACATCGGAGTTACAATAAAATTTGACATTTTTGCCATATCCGCGTGAGAATCGACACAAAGACCGGCGATAAAACCTATGCTAGAAAACACCGCGCAATTCAATATGAGCAGCAGAAAAAAATACCAGTCAAGGTCTAAACCGGCGTTAAACAGGAATGACGCGGCGATTATCAGGGCTGCGCTGTAGAGACAGCGCAGCATGTTTGCGGTGATGCGGGCAATCGTAAATACCGGCATACTGATCGGGCTTATCATCACGGTTTCAAAAGTTTTTTGATAAATACGCGCCATATTTATATCGTTTGCGATTACGCCAAATCCCTGCGTCATACCGTTCATAGCTATTATCCCGGGCGTTACAAAGGCTGTGTACCGAACGCCGCTTGCCATGAACGCGCCGCCCAGACCCCAGCCAAACGCGACAAGGTACAGCAGCGGCCCAATCAGCGCGCTTAAACTTATGTCAACGAATTTATTTTTGAATAATATCCATTCACGCCAAAGTATTGAAACAAACTGTTCCATTCAATCCGCCAGCCTTTTTTTCGTTAGTTTGATAAAAGCGTCCTCAAGATTCGCGTCCCGCACCTTGAATTCACCGTTCAAACGCGCCGCGTCCGCAATAGCTTCGGCATGGCTGTTAAAAAAATGCTGGGCGGTTTCGCCGTTTTCAAAGTATTCCAGAACAACAGTCCCCGCCTCCCGGATTATTTCTACAGGCGCGCCCGTCCGTTTAAGACAGCCGCGGTCTATCATGCCCACACGCGAACAGAGAGTCTGCGCCTCTTCCAGATAATGCGTAGTAAGCAGAATCGTCAAGCCCTGTTTTTGAAGTTCGCGCAGCAAGTCCCAGATGCGCCGGCGCCACGCCGCGTCAAGCCCGACAGTCGTTTCATCCAACAAAAGAATTTCAGGCTCGTGCATAAGCGCCTTAACAATCATCAATTTTCGCTGCATACCGCCCGAAAATGTCTTCGCCTTGTCGTTTTTACGCTCGGTCAAGGCGGCAAATTCAAGCAATTCGCTGGAACGGCGCTTTCTTTGCCGCGGCGAAAGCCCGTAAAGCCGTCCGTGATATTCAAGATTTTGCAGCGCGGAAAGTTCGCCTTCCAGATTTGAATACTGCGGCACAACCCCCATACGCCGTTTTGCGCGTGTCAAATTACGGTCTATACGCTCGCCGTCTATGCTGATAACGCCGGAATCCGGAGCGCTAAGCGTTGTCGTCATTCTTAAAAGCGTAGTCTTACCGGCGCCGTTCGGCCCCAAAAGCCCAAAAAACTCGCCGCGCTTTATTTTAAGCGAAAAATCCGCTACCGCGGTAATGACTCCATACTTTTTCGTAACATTTTTGTATACAATCATCTGCTATTACAACAATACTACACATTTTCGCTTAAAAAAACTCAACTTACAAGCCCGCCATTTGCCATGGAGGCACATGCGCTCCGCGCCCGCCAGCGGGTTTTCATACGCTCCGCGTTAGCATCCCGAAAGCAGCCTTTACTACGTGCCTTCAGTTTTGAAAAAGGCGCTTGCATACGCGCCTGCCAGCGGGTTTCCATACGCTCCGCGCCAGCCAGTGGGTTTTACATACGCTACGGGCAAGGCGGGCGCAATACGCGCTCAAAAGGGTGTCACTGTAGAAAGCGCTTGAGCGGTTCGGCTGGGTTTTTGCATTTTGGCGCAATACGGCGGGAAGAATTAGGAATGAGCAGTTAACAATTAGGAAGGACAAAGGAAAAAGGAAAAAGGATGAAGGAAAAATTAACAATTAGCAATGAAGGGAGGAAGGGGAGAAGTCTCTCCCTCGCTTCAAACCCAACGCTTGCCTTTGGCAATGCGCCGGGTTTTCCGCTGCCCTCTCTACGGGGGCAAAATGTTGTTTTGACCGCAATCCGCGCCCCCGTAACGCCCCCAATCACGGCGTAAAGTTTTGCTTGTGCAAAACTCCGGCTCTAAACTGAAAATTGCTGAGAGTCGAGGCTGTTCCAAAACTTCAGTTTTGGAACAGCAACCTTAGATTTAATAGAAAAAGCGGGCCGGACTTTAGTCCGATTAGACCGGTTTTTCCAAGAGCTTGTTCCATCGCAAACAAAGTTTGCGCACCATGCGCTTTAGCACATAGTTAATTAGTTTTGGAACAAGCTCAGCCACGAATAATATCTTCAAAGCGTCTATCAATATCGTTTAGTATATCGCTGCGCAAATCATGAATCACCTGAGCCGAAACAGTAGACTCCGGTTTTGCCGAGGCTGTTGCCGCAGACACCGGCAGTAAAAGGCGATACGCGTCTACACGCAGCGCTCCGGCAAGTTTTGCCAGCGTTTTATCGCTTACCCATGTCCTGCAGCCTTCAATAAAATTTACTGTTTGTACCGAAACATCCGCCAATTCAGCCAACCTTTCCTGAGAAATAGCCAGTTTGCTCCGCCTCTCCTTGATATTTGCCGCAAGTAATTTCCGCAGCAATAGAGATCCTTCCGTTTGCTTCACAGAGATTATGATATAATAATATTAAGTATTGACAATTTAATAATATTAAAATAGTATGACTTAATCATATTAAAAGTGAGCCTCAAATACGATTAAATTTGCGGGGAAGCCTGCCGCTTTCTCCCGCAAGCTCACAAAGCAAAAGGAATGGTTAAGGAAAATGGAAAAACAAAAAAATCCAGCCCGCGTTGGGGCAGGCGTGAACGAAGGCTTTTTCAGTAAGTTGTACGACAATTTTTTTAGCAATGAAATTGTATGGCCCTTTACAAAACTTTTAATAAAAAACCTGCGTCTTTTTAGTTATAGCTTTAGGGCAAGAACAGGCCTTCTTTCCCCAAAACCGGAATACGCGCACTGTGTTTTTAACGGCGCTTTTCTTGGAAAATCGCTAGGTTACAAAAAGGTCAGCGTGATGGAATTCGGCGTCGCCGGAGGGCGTGGACTTACCGTTTTGGAAAAACACGCCAAAATAATAGGCCGCGAGATGGGCATAGAAATAGAGGTTTACGGTTTTGATACGGGAAAAGGTCTTCCAAAAAGCGGCGATTACCGCGATTTGCCGTATATGTGGCGCGAAGGTTTTTATAAAATGAATGTAGAAAACCCGCAAAGCCGCCCACCAGTGGGTTTACGTGCGCTCCGCGCCGGCATACCCAAAGCCGGACCTCGACCTCTGCCTTCAGGTCTGAAAAAGGCGTTTGGCATACGCAACTGACAGCCTTATCATTGCTAACTGCTCCTTTTTCCCTTTTCCTTTTTCTTTTTTCCCTTTTTCCCTTTTCCTTTTTACCTCTTTGCGGGGGCCATCCGTGTTGCGCTGATTTTCGTTTTGAAATCGGAATTGCTGATGGTTGTATTCAAAGCAATTAACCGGCGTAACCATCAGGGCCGGTGTCAATTTAGCTGGGAATTATGTATTCCCCAAAGACTTTGCGATTATCTGCACGACGACATATATTTGAAAATGTTTTATACAGTCCAGTTTAGAATTTCCAAATTTTCTATGTTCATAAAATGCCGTGTGTTATTGGTTACAAGCGGCAAATCATGCCTCAAACAGTAAGCCGCGATAAACAAATCATCATCGCTAATATTCCTGCCTTGCCGTTGCAATTTAAGCCTTGCCGTTGAAGCAATATCCAGAACGGCCTTGTCAATGACACCAATGCCTTTTTCAGAATACATACGCTCAAAAATTTCCATTCTTTTTTTTGAATTGTTTTTTAATAACCAGTTCATGATTTCAAAATAGACTGTGGGAGGAATAACAAAACCGTTCCCCTTGTCTGTTTCTTCGTTTATTTTGTTTTGAACAGCGTAATTATTTTTTAGAAAATATGAAACAGTATTGGTATCAAGCGCATAGGTTGTCATAGCGTTTCTGTCTCTTCAGGGCTTCTGAAGCGCAGACGTTCGGGCATGCCCTCCAGTACTTCATCACAGTTCCGCAAATCTTTTATGATCTGTTTCCATAAATTTTTATGAGCCGTTAATTCTCCTGCTTCGGCCACATTTTTGTCAAGAACCGTTACAACGGTCTTTTTCTTTTCGGGAATGTAAACAGGGGAATCCGCGATAAAACGCCCCGCTTCAAAATAACCTTCTACGGTCAGCAGCATACTGTTTTCCTCCATGATTGTCTCCTTATGGTTCCAGTCTATCAGGGAAAGGAATGATGGGTAAGGGATGGCAGCTTCAAATTATACGCATAGCACGTATAATGAAATATGAAACTTACATACCCCGCGATTTTTTACAAAGGCGAAGGCGGTTATGCTGTGGAAATCCCCGATCTTCCCGGGTGTGTAAGCGGCGCGGAAACATTATCCGATGCGATTCTTATGGGAACGGACGCTGCGGCAGGATGAGTTTTGACAGAGCTTGAAGACGGAAAACCCGCTCCCAAAGCCTCGCCGGTAGAGAATATTAAACCGGAACAGGGCGGTTTTGTAAGTATGCTGGTATTGGATATTGACAGTTTCGCCAGCAAATACGGCAAAAAACCCGGCAGAAAAAATCTGACCATCCCGGCGGACCTTAATACCTTTGCATAAGATAAAAGGAGGGGGGGGGGGGGGATTAACAATGAGGAATGATAAAATGTTAACTAAGGTCGGTAAATGTGGTATAACTTGTCGAAGGTATCGACAGGGGAAGGCTAGTGGTTCGTTGCTAATAGTGGTCTTCGAGACCGGCAATGAGAATGAAGGGCCGTAGCCGCAACATTCGATGGTCTGCGAGACCGAATAGGAGAATGGAACTAATTTACCGAACAGGGCCTTTGTCGGCACAAAGGAGTAAAAGATGATTTATGTGGGAGTAGATTTGCACAAGACACAGTTCACGATCTGTGTACGGGAGGGCGGTGTAGTGTGGTTCAAGCAATATTCGACACGCGAAGCCGGTTATGAAGGGTTTTTGTACCAGATGACGGGACTACAGCGCACCGGAGAGACCATACGGGTCGGAGTGGAATCGACAGGGAACACGAGATACTTCAAGAACCGGCTGGAAGCAGCCGGGATAGAGGTGATAGTGATAAACACGCTGAAGTTCAA
>JAISCO010000388.1 GCA_031265535.1 Spirochaetaceae bacterium
TCGGAAGGTTTTTCGAGCCAAGGCATCATGGAGCGGAGTTCCGCGCCGACTTTTTCTATCGGATGAGCCGCTTCGATTGCCCGCATACGGTTAAAATGGGGGCGGTTTACCATGTTTTCACTTATCCAATCTTTAGCAAAACTGCCGTCCTGTATGTCTTTTAGTATTTTCCGCATCGCATTCTTTGTATCTTCCGTTATTATTTTAGAGCCGCTGATGTAATCGCCGTACTCCGCTGTGTCTGAAATAGAATAACGCATGAACGAAAGTCCGCCGCGGTTCACAAGGTCGATTATCAGCTTCATTTCGTGCATTACTTCAAAGTACGCGCTTTCAGGCTGGTATCCGGCTTCTGTAAGAACTTCATAGCCGCATTTCATCAGCGCCGAAACACCGCCGCACAGAACCGCTTGTTCGCCGAAAAGGTCGGTCTCTGTCTCTTCCTTGAAGGTGGTCTCCAGCACGCCCGCGCGGGCTCCGCCTATCGCCGCCGAGTATGCAAGGCCAAGCCGTTTAGCGTCTCCGGTCGCGTCCTGATAAACGGCGATTAGGCAAGGTACTCCCGCGCCGGCTTTGTACTGTTCACGCACCGTATGACCGGGGCCCTTGGGCGCTATCATCACTACATTGACATCCGGCGGCGGACTTATCTGTCTAAAATGGATGTTAAAACCATGAGCAAACGCAAGCGTCTTTCCAGCTTTAAGCGCGGGTTTTATCGACTCGTTGTAAAGGCGAGCCTGTTTTTCGTCATTGATAAGGATCATTATAAAGTCCGCTTCCGCCGCCGCTTCCGCCGCCGTTTTTACTGTCAGGCCGGCCGCCGCCGCTTTGTCCCACGACTTGGAACCTTCGTACAGTCCGACAATGACCTTCATTCCCGATTCCTTCGCGTTCAAGGCGTGCGCGTGCCCTTGCGAACCGTAGCCGATTATCGCGATCGTTTTGCTTTTGAGCGCTCCCAGATCGCAGTCTTTTTCATAATACATGATTGCCATGATTTCCTCCGAATGTTTTTATTATACGCGCAAAATCTCATTTTGTTAACCCGCCCCCGCCAGCGGGCCCGCCAGCGGGTTTACATACGCTCCGCGTTAGCGTTTTGCCGCCGCCGCAAACTTGTTTGTGCCGTTGGCGGGCGGATATGCGTTCACTTCGATAATCCGCATCGCCATTTATGGCAGTTTAATTGTTCATTCCTTATTGTTAATTGTTAATTCCTCATTGATAATTCGTGTTAATCTGTGTAATTTGTGGCTAATTTCTCAATTCAGGGGGGAGGCGCGTATGCAAAGTGCCGTTGCCTTACCGAAGGCACGGAGTGAAGGCCGTTTTCGGTATGTTAGCGCGGAGCGCATGTGCCTCCATGGCAAATGGTAGAATTTTTGCGCCGGATGCTTTACAATACAACTTGTCGTGGCGGCAAGAATGGAAATTTTAAAAAACCTGACGGAAACGCCGCTGTCGGAATGTAAAAACGCGGCGTCTTTCTTGCAAAGTGATTTTTGGGGCGTTTTTAAGGCGTCATTCGCGTGGAAACCGTACTCGTTTTGCCTGGAATGGGCGGGTTTTAACGAAAAGACGCCACTTTTGGCCATGTACAGAAAGCTGGCGGCGGGCATGGGTTTTGTATATGTGCCGTGGGGCCCGGAACTGCCGGAGAGTTTCCCTGTGGACGGCAAGCCCCGGACCGCCGCCTTGACTGAAACGGCACGAGCGATGAGGCCGTTTTTGCCAAAGAATACCGCCTTTGCCCGTTTTGATCCCGCATGGTTTAGCCGTGCGGACGAAAAACCGCCTGAAATTTTAAAGCCCTTTTCCCGCGCCGCCGCCGATATTCAGCCGCCCGATACGGTACTCATAGACCTAAACCCGCCGCTCGACCTTATTTTGGCGCAAATGAAGTCGAAATGGCGCTACAACATAAGGCTTGGCTGTAAAAAGACCCGCGTGTTCAGGGCGGACGCGGACGGTTTGGACGCATTTTACACCCTTTTCAAGGAAACCGCGCTGCGGGACGGCATTGCCATACACGGAATCGCTTACTACAAGCGTCTTTTTGAACTGGCGGCTGTTGAAAACGGCGTTGATCTGCGCCTTTACCTAGCGGAGGCTGACGCCCGGCCGCTTGCGGGCATCATCACGCTGTTTCGTGGAAAGACGGCAAGCTATCTTTACGGCGCTTCGTCCAACGTAAACCGCAACCTTATGGCGGCTTACGCTCTGCAATGGCAGGCAATTCAGGACGCTAAAGCGGCGGGCTGCCTCTGTTACGACCTGTTCGGCATACCGCCGGACACCTCGCCCGATCACCCGATGGCGGGACTATACCTGTTTAAGACCGGTTTTGGTGGCCATATCATACACCGACCCGGCAGTTGGGATTACGCCTACAAAGCCGCGCATACGGCACTTTTTCACGCTGCCGAAAAACTTAGGAAAATTATGTTTAATGCCCGTAAAAGACAGCCGCGCCGCACCGTGCCGGCCGGTACGAATGGAAAATAATTTTGGGCGAAACTTTTTTTCAGGTTAAAGACGGCGCTTTGGAACTTAAACTCAAGGTAAATCCGGGTTCATCAAAGACGGAACTTTTAGGGATCAAGGAAGACCGGCTTTACATAAAAATTGCCGCTTCGCCAGAGGACGGCAAGGCAAATGCCTGCCTTGCCGCCTTTCTTTCAAAACTGTTTGGCTGCCCCAAAAAAGAAATTGTCATAAAGAGCGGCGAAAAATCCCGCCTTAAAACGATTCGCCTGCCGCTGAGCTGCCTCGAAAAAGCCGCGAAGCTGTCCGCAGCAGGCTTTCATGCCTCCGCGTGAGGGATTGTAGGGGTGCGGAGCAGACACGGCGCAAGCCGTGGCCGGAGTGATAGCGCAGCCCCGCAAAGCCCGGTTTTTGGCGCGCTTGCCTTGTTTGCGTCTATGCGCCAAAAATACGCCCAAATCTTGAAACCGTTCAATGACGGATTCGATCCCGCGCAGCCCAATGAGCCGCTATCGACCCTCAAGAGCGGCTCAACGCACATACGGAATGCTAAGCGGAGCGTATGAGAAACCCGTTGGCAGGTCGGTGGGCGTGGAGTAAAGCCCTTGAACGCCGCTATCGAAGTGAACGCATCTCCGCCCCCAACGAGGGGCGGCAAGCTGCTAGCGCGGAGCGCATGTAAACCGGCTGGCCGGCGCGGAGCGTATGTAAACCCACTGATGGGTTGAAATCTATAGGCGACTCTGTGTTAAATAGCAATATGACAGGGCCTCTTGTTAATGCCGCCGTGATAGTTGTCTGCGCTTTTGCGGGCTGTTTTTTTATTCGCGGTGTGCCGCCGCGTTTTGAGGAAATCTTAAAAAAAGCGATAGGGCTGGCGATAATTTATGTCGGGATAAAAGGCGCGTTGGACAACCGGCGGACACTGCTGCTCATCATGAGTCTTGTCGTGGGCGCGTTAATTGGCGAATTGATAAACATTGACGCGCTGATGACCCGTTTTGGCGGCTGGGTGGAAAAAAAATTGTTTACCGGAAGGTCTGGAGAGGCTGGAAAAGCCGAAAAAACAAGAAAAATAGTTTGTTCCGCGTCCGGCGGCAGCTTTTCCAAAGGCTTTGTATCGGCAAGCATACTGTTTTGTACCGGTTCGATGGCGATTGTCGGCTCAATACAGAGCGGTTTGCGGGGAAATCACGAACTTTTATTCGCAAAATCAATACTGGACGGCTCAATTTCACTGATTTTTGGAGCTTCGATGGGCATAGGCGTGGCTTTTTCCGCCATACCGGTGCTGGTCTATCAAGGCGGACTCGTGCTGCTGGCCGGCGCCGCGAGCGCATTTCTCAGCGATGAGATCGTGCGCGAAATGTCCGCGGTGGGCAGCCTGCTTGTGGCGGCGATAGGGTTTAACTTCCTTGAAATCAAAGAGATACGGGTTGCCAACTTGATCCCCGCGATGTTCATTCCCTGCTTTGTGATAGCCTTGTTCGGATAATTTTTAGTCATGTGAAATGGGGGCTAAATATTTTTTAAAAAGACTTGACATGAATATAAAAAAAATAATCTTATCAGTTAGAGGAAAAATGAATGGCAAAATCTAACAGCTATCATCTTTTCGCTATAATTACAATAATTTTTTGGTCATTGGCATATGTTTTTACAAGAATAACTATACGGTATTTTTCCGCATTTTCACTTGGATTCTTGAGATACTTCCTAAATTCCCGCAGAAAATTATACCTACAGTGGGACATGCGTATAGATGATGTGTATATATTGAAAACAGGATAATATCGCAGTTTTTAGCATAAAAATGCTTGACAAAATCCTTTCG
>JAISCO010000033.1 GCA_031265535.1 Spirochaetaceae bacterium
TGTCTCGATGCCGCGCTCTTTTAAATCAGAAAGAATCGCGTCCGTAAAATGCAGTCCGGCGGTGGGCGCCGCCGACGAACCATGATCGCGGGCATATATTGTTTGATACCTGTTTGCGTCCGCGCTTTCATCGGCGCGTTTTATGTACGGCGGCAGCGGGATATGCCCGTGTTTGTCAAGCCACACATCGTCTATGCGCTTGTCAAAACGCAGTACAAAGCCGTCTTCCCCCGCGTCTTCCAGTTCCGCCTCAGTTTCAGCTTCCGTTTCGCGGGCGAAACGGAAGCGCGCGCCCAGTTTTTTCACCGCTTTTTTGACAATTACCGCCCAAGTTTCCGGCGATTTTACCGGATTCAGCAGCAAAAACTCTGTCTCTTTGCCGCGGCTGTCCATGCCGAAAACCCGCGCCCTGCGTACACGGGAATCGTTGAATACCAGCAGCGAGCCGCTTTCAATGAGGGCGGGGAGTTCCTTCACGGTATGTTGGGATATTTGTCCCGACGCGCGTTTTAGCGCCAACAAACGGCTTTCTCCCCTCGCCGCCGGATACTGGGCGATGCGTTCTTTGGGTAAATCAAAGTAAAAATCACTTTTTTTCATATTTTCATATTTTCATATTTTTCCGATCAAATTTCGTGATCAAATATTAAAAAGTTCTGCCCCGTTGACAGTGTTAAGCGGACTTTTTATCTCGATATTGAGGTGTTTGCAGGCAAACGGCGTTACCGTTCTGCCGCGCGGCGTGCGCTGCAACAGGCCGGCTTGAATAAGGTACGGCTCATAAAAATCTTCCAGCGTGTCTACCGATTCGCCCACCGATATTGCAAGAGTTTCAGCGCCCACCGGCCCGCCCCCATAGCGCTCAATGATCATGCGCAGGATTTCGCGGTCAAGCCTTTCCAAACCCAGTTCGTCTATTTCAAGGCGTTTTAGCCCGTCGCGCACCACTTCAACCGTTATCGAAGGGAGTTTTTGCATTTGCGCGTAATCCCGCATCCGCCGCAAAAGGCGGTTCGTAACACGCGGCGTATACCGTGATGATCTGGACAGCAGCGCGGCGGCGTCGTTTTCAATACGGATGCCGAGTATAGCGGCGGAGCGGCGGATTATGGCTTCTATGTCCACGCTTTCGTACAGCGAAAAACGGCAGCTTATTCCAAAACGGCTTATCAGCGGGCTGGAAACCATGCCCGCTTTGGTGGTAGCGCCGGCAAGCGTGAACGGTTTTAGCGGCAGTTTCATTGTGCGCGCGCCCGGCCCCTGCCCTATGATAAAATCCAGTTCATAATCCTCCATCGCCATATACAATTTTTCTTCGATTTCAGGCCGCAGCCGGTGTATTTCATCAATAAAAAATACGGCGTTTGGTTTAAGGCTGGTTAAAACGCCTACAAGATCTTTTGCTTTTTCCAACGCCGGGGCGGAGGTTTCCGTAAAGTCCACCCCCATTTCATTGGCCACTATACGCGCCATAGTTGTCTTGCCGAGTCCGGGGGGGCCGGTTAAAAATACGTGGTCCAGGCTTTCGCCGCGTTCTTTTGCCGCCGCGATAAATATCGCCAGATTTTCTTTCATTGCCGCCTGCCCAAGGAATTCATCGAGTTTTGCGGGACGCAGCGCATAATCGCGGGTGTCTTCAGGGAGTTCCGTCTCAGGATGAAGTATATTTGTGTCTTCCGTACCGTCTGCCGCTTTCATTTAGTAAGATTCAGTATTGCCAGACGGAACAATTCACTCTCGCCAGCCGCGCCTTCTATGCCGCCGTTCCGCTTAATGTCCGCTGCCGCCTTATCCAGAGCCGCCGCCGCCGCTTTCCGGTCGTATCCCATATCGGCAAGCGCGTTTACCAATTCTCTGTATGGAGAATTGGCGGCGCTTTTTTCCGCGCTGCCGCCGTGTACAAGTTTGCCCTTCAGCGTCAAAACCATTTTTTGCGCCGTCTTTTTACCCAGACCCGGCGTCTGCTCAAGCCGCGCCACATCGCCTTCTTCCAGCGCCCGTTCCAACTCCGCCTGACTTATGCCGCTCATTATTTTTATCGCGGCCCGCGGCCCTACACCCTCAACCTTTTGCAGTTCCAAAAATGTCTTCCGGCGCAGCGCGTCTAAAAATCCGTAAATCCGCATATCTTTATCGGTATGGCACAGATGAGTAAAAATACGCGCCTCGCCGCCGCCCGCCGTGTCCAGCGCCTCAATATCTGTAAGCGGCATTACAAGTTCCCACTCCACGCCGCCCGTTAAAATGTAAAGCGTATCGCCCGTTCTGCCTGTTATCCTGCCTCTCAAACTGTTAAACATGGTAACATTATACCACTAGCAATTAGCAATGAACAATTAGCAATTAGGGGGGAAGAAAGTAAAGGGAAAAAGTAAAAAGTAAAAAGGAACTTTTTACCTCTTATCTTTTACTTGAAAGGGAAAAGCGCATCAATAGCGGCAAAAATCCTGTGTTTTTGGCAAAGCGCTTGTTACGGTTCCCCCTTGCAAAAAAACGGCACGCGAACTGTGGGTGGCGGTCTCAAGACCGGAAGAAGAAGATTTACCTCAAAGTCGAAAAAGTCGAAGAAGGAAAGAGGGTGGGGGGGGGGGGGGTCTTAAAAACTTATTCGACTTCTTTGACTTAGCGGTTCATAAAATTCTTCATGTTTGGAACAAACTCATCCACTGTTACAATCATGTACGAATACTAGTCAATGTATTCGCCATTCTTGTCGAGGCCTGAAAGCCACCTGCCAAAAACCCACCCGTCCACCGGCTGGGTGATATGAAACCACTCCGATGTTTTATTATCAATGGTGGTGAATGTGTCAACCGTCACTTCAACAACTTTGACTTCGGTATTCTTCGCAAGCTGCGTAATCACCTTTGACGAGGCATTCGGCTTTTCGCGCACATTTACATTGTCATCAATGACTCGCAGCGATCCGTCAATCGCGGTTACCGGGGGTGTCGAATCAGCCTCGGACAGGGCGCGTATCTCATCGGCAAAAACTGAATCGGGGTAATCGTGCAAGGCGGCATCAATAAGGGCATCGTAGCGGTTTTTCTCTTTCTGCGGATCAAGCGCCTCGGCGGATTGCAGCAGAATGGAGGATTTTAGATCCGCATCCCTATAAGAAATCGCGGATGTCCTGACGTACAGGTTTTTGCGATAGGCTCTCTGCTCCGGATCGTAGGCTTCTATCCGAATAAAATCGTCTTTTTCGGTTTCGGGCAATACGCCGAGCACGGTCTTGCGGGACAGAATATAATCGCTGACATCAATATTTACGGGACTGCGGTAGAGATTGGCCTTTTCATCAATTACAACAGCCAAAGTACTGCCGACTGTCAGCTGGTTGGCAAAAACATAACCTTCCCTGCCCGTATCGCGCTTGACGTGATAGTAATCATAGACGGCGCTATCGTAGGTGTTTGTCGCTTTTCTCAGTTCTGTCGTGACCAACTGGAGTTTTTCACCAAGCGGGAGCGATTCAACCGCCCGTGTGGCATCGGTATTACTGCCCGTGTCGCTCTCGATAACATAGAGCCACATCCCGACACGCATCGTATAACCAAAGTCGTCCGCGGTACGAGCATTCTCCGCGGTTTCCCCCGCTATAGTTTCAACAGGCGGCTTTTTTGAACAACCCGACACCAGAATAACGGCAAGAGTCAACAAAAAACAAAACGCGAATTTTCTTCCTTTCATAATTTAATTTTCCTCCATTTTCCTTTTATTACAGATTGATAGTGGCTGGCGTTACGCTCAAAGAATGATTTCAACAACACTTCTGCAAGCATTATAATCGCAAAACCAAAAAAATCAAAGCCCACCACCATTTGCCATGGAGGCACATGCGCTTCGCGCCGGCATACCCAAAGCGGACTTAGGGCTCTGCCTTAGGGTTTGAAAATAGCGATTAGCATACGCGGCTGCCAGTCTTATCATTGCTCATTCCTCACTGCTCATTTTTACTTTTTCCTGTCTTCTTCCCTTTTCTTTTTTCCCTTTTACTTGTTTTCCCTTTTACTTCTTACTTTTTACTTAGCATGGCGGCGGAGATGCGTTCAGTACGATAGCAGCCTTCGGGTTTTTGCTTCCACCATGATAATTTACTTTTTACCTTTTACTTTTTACTTGGTAGGGTGGGAGGGGGGCGCTGTTTCCACACATTATTGATCGCAGAGGGGTTTTTTGTCGCGCCCCCCACGCTCCAAAGGTTTTTGCTTTCACAAAAACGCTTTTACGCTACCCCCCACTCATTCTCACCGCCACTCTGTAAAGGAAAAAGGAAAACTGAAGTTTCCGAACAACTCTATTTTAGTTTACGAATGCAGCGGTTATAATTGTAAAGGTAAATGACACAAGTTGACGTATATACAAAAAATATGGCGGCGCTGCAACGTTTTTTCCCGGATTTAGCGCAAAAACTTTCGGAAACGGCGGCGGAAGGACTCGTTATTGAGACTGCCGCCAACGGAGAACCGACAGCACGGTTTGACGGTCGCTACCTCCATTCCGCGCGGGACCCCGTTCGTGAAGCGCTTAGACTCGCCGCCGCCGCAAGCAAGACCGCAGACACGGTTGCCGCCGGAAATGATGATGAAACCGCCTTCGTGTTGTTAGGCTTTGGGCTTGGATACACGGCGGCGGCGGCGGCGGATCTGTCGCCGCGGTCCCTCATTATTGTCGTGGAAAAAAGGCCGGGCATTTTACGCGCTGCCGTTGAATGCCGCGATCTAAGCGGTCTGCTCGCAAAACGCGTCATCTTTGTTTTGGGTGATGACAGCGCCGCCATAAACGCGGCGCTCCGCGCGGCGCCCAAAAAGCTATCCGTTATACGCAATTCCGCGCTGCAAGCTGTGGATGGCGAATTTTACCGCGAAGTTGAGCGGAATATCGAAAATTGGCGTACCAAAGAAATGGTAAACGAGGCGACACTGCGGCGTTTTGGTAAACGCTGGATAAGGAATCAAGCCGCGAACCTTGAGGCAATACGCGATCTGCCCGGTGTGGGTCTGCTCGCGGGGCAGTTCGATTTTCCTGTGCTGCTGCTTGCGGCAGGCCCCACCCTAAGCAAGCTAAAAGGAAAAATCGCGGCGCTCAAAGAACGCTGCATCATCGTGGCGGTAGACACGGCGCTGCGTTTTCTCATGTATGAAGCCGCCGCGCCGGATTTTGTAGTCTCGGTTGACCCGCAATACTGGAACACACGCCACATCGACCGCTGCCTGCCGGAAGAAAGTGTACTGATAGCCGAATCCGCCGTGTATCCCGCCGTTCTGCGCGACAGAACGGCGCTGCGGACATTTTTATGCGGCTCACTTTACCCTTTAGGCAGCTTTATCGAGGCAAGAACCGGCGCAAAAGGACGGCTAGGCGCGGGCGGTTCGGTTGCCAGTACCGCTTGGGACTTTTCCGCCTCTCTCATAAGCCGCGCCGCGGCGCCGTCAATATTTATAGCGGGTTTAGACCTCGCTTTTCCTGACATGGCAACTCATTACAAGGGGGCGCTATTCGAGGAAATCGCCAACATTACGGCAAACCGCTTTATGCCGGCGGAAACTAAATCCTTCCACGCATTGCAAGACGGCACGCCATTTTTTGCAAAAGACGCGGACGGAAACCGTGTTTTGACGGATACACGGCTGAATCTATACGCCTCGTGGTTCGAAAACCGGCTGGCAAACATGAATAATTACCGTAATTCAAGGCTTTCAAGCGGCGGACTTGCGATCAAAGGTCTGGAAACCGTCAAGATAGAGGATGTTTTAGCTTTACCGCCATGCCGCGCCGCGATTAAAAGCCGCATTGAGCAAGTTTTAGACGATATTTTTCAAAAGTGGAACGGTAAAACAGAAGCGGAAGCGCGCGCGCTGCGTTATAAAACGGCTCATAACGCGCTTGTCAACGGACTGGAAGCGGCAACGCAAACGGCGCGGTCTGTTTTATCAGAGATATCGGCGTTTGAACGCTCCAATAATTTTGGGGACGCTTCCAAAGAAGCGGCGCTGTTAAAAAAGATAGGTCCCTTAAATGCCTCGCTGTTGAAAAGCGAGATAAAATCTATAGCCGGCTTCCTACTTCCCGCGCCCGGCGCCGCCGCGCCGCCGGACAAGTTCCAACAGTATTTGTCAAGTACACGCAGGATATACACGGATATGCTGGACGGTCTCAGCTTCACCAGAGAAAATGTGAAGCACCCTTTACCAAGCCCCCTAATAGGCTTTAGACGCTAAACTTGTCCCACAATTTTTCTTAATGTGAACACGCCCATGACCAATATCATGGCGAGGAGGTTCATCAGGCGGCAGGCACAGCGCTCCCAAAAACTCGACATTCGGCCTATTAATTATAAACCGCCGGAAAATCAAGCAATATCTTAGGCACAATGCCGCGGCATACCGGCTTCCAGAACCATAGCGCTATGCCATGCCAAGAGCCAACGCTCCATACCCGTATTTGCGCCGTCAATATCCACCATAATACGGAAAACAGGTTCAGTGCCTGAACTACGCATCCAGAGCGAAGCGCAATTCATACCTTTTTTGTCAAAAAATAAAATGCGAAGTCCGCCGCGCCCCGCATCCCCAAAATTCTTAATACCGCTCTGTTCCGCGCTGCCGTTATACGCGGCGGCCTCCCAGCCGCATATCCCCCAGCCGCTCTGGAAAAACTCTTTTTTTTCGCGCCACTCACGCAAAAATATCTCCTGATACCGCTTTTTAAGCCCCGCAAGCCCCTCTTTGTCCGCGCTTGTAATTTGCAGGCGAGCTTCCGGAGAATAGGCGCTTGTTGTAGTAAATGCCGGAAGACTTGCTATCACATCGGATAACGTAAAATCATTCGAGAACGGCGCTTCAATACCGCTCCGGTCGTGCCACAACTCGAAAAACCCCTTCTTTCCGGCTCTTGAGCGTACCCGCAATAACTTTAACAACGCCATAACTGTTTGAAGCGGGTCGCGCACAGACTGCGGATAGACTATGCAGCCGCCCGCCGCCCCTTCACCCATTATAGGTACCGTCCAGCCTTCAGCGCGAAGCTGCCGTCCAAGATTTACTACATTGGCTTCGCCCGTTTCGGCGCGAAAGACCTTCGCGCCGAAAGCGCGGGCTATCTTGTCTATACGCATTGATGTCGCGTCGTTCACGGCTATAGCCGTACGCGAAAGCCCATTTTGCTTGTCCGGATTTGGAGATTCAAGCCACACAAGCTGACAAAGACTAGCAAGACAGGCGAGCGCAAGCACTTCTTGAGCCTCTAAAGGACGGGCGCAGCCTGCTTTTTCATCAAAAAATACTATATTTCCACGATCGCCATCGCAGTCAGGAGTGTAGGCAAGCATAAAATCGTGATCACGCTGCCAAAGCTCGTTCAAAAAGTCGCGGCATGGCGTTAACCCTTCGCCTTCAGGGACTATTTGGTGTACTATTTCACCAGAATTGGCGTTAATCGCGGCGAATTTTAGACCAAAACCTTCAAGAAAGTCCTTGTCTATGCTGAGTGTACGCGCCGAGCCGTTAAAATCCGCGGAGACTCCAAGCGGAACCGCCGCTATCGAAGTTCTTAACTCTGTCAATACAGCCGCGTCTCCGCCTGCCGCCGTCTTACGGCTAATATCCATGTAAGCGGCGAGCGCTTCTGTCTTAAAACGCGGAGCTTTGTTCAAAACGTCATCAAGCGCCGCCGTCTCAACACTGTTAAGGCTTTTGAGTAAAATAGCGGCGGCATCCCGCGGCGTGTTGAGCGCATGGAAATATTGTTCAAGCTGAGCCGCGTCCTCGGCCCCTAGTACGCCGCCGTCTGTGAGGCCGAATTTCATGCCGTTATAGGCTATTGGATTATGACTTGCCGAGATGTAAATAAAACCGTCCGCTCTGTTTTGTGTGCCGCAGAAATGGGAGTAAGCCATTATTTCCGGCGCGGCTAGTATACCGCAAAAAATGACATCGGCATTCTTTGCTAGAAGCGTCCTAACAATTGTTTGCGCGATACTTGTCCCCGTGGGGCGCGTATCGAGTCCCACAATAACGCGGGCATGACCGGCCGCGGACTTTGTTTTTACAAAGTCCGCAAATACAGACGCCGCCGCCGCGGAAACAAATGTGTGGAATTTGGATATTTTTTGTGAACGGCTTTCTTCGCTGCCGTCTTCCGCAAAAATGTCACGCCACCCTGAAGCTGAAAGTATCATAAACTAAGCTTACCATATCGTAGGCTTGAATTTGCCGTCTTGTGTATCAATTCTAATGTCTTCCCCCGTCTGCTCAATTACATACAGCCCTTTCTTAAGCGCGTACGCTTTAACTTCTTTAGACATTTCCAAGGCGGCAACAGCTCCAATAATTTGTTTGCCTACATACTTTTCGTTTACGGCTACGCCGATTTGCTTGATGAACTGATCCACATATTCATACTTGAAAGTAGACTTTATTTCAACGAGCGCCACAACGTCGCCGTTACATAAAACAATGTCATACTCGGCTCTGGCGTATCCGTCTTTGTCTATGATCCGTTGGCGGCGGGAATAATTGTCGAACTCGTAATCAAGCTCTTTAAATTTTTCTAAAATCGCCTCCGGCACAAAAGTGTACTCCGCCAAATCCCCAAGCCGGTTATAAATATCACCCATTTTCTTGTTCCAGTCTTTCTTATATTTCTCAAATTCCCTATCAGAAGCCGCCAACGATTCTTTCATCTCTTCTCTGAACGCTTCGTTAGCTTTCTCTTGACCTTTCGTAAAAGCTTCGTTTAATTCCTCTTGGTTTTTCTTAAAAGCCTCGTTGGATGCCCGCTCTTTTCTAGCGAATTCCTCCGTAGTGGCCGCCATCTCTTTTCTGAACGCCTCGTTGGATGCCCGCTCTTTTTTAGCGAATTCCTCGTTGGTTTTTTCTATACTGCGGGCAAGTCTATCCATGACTCTGTCAATGTAGGCAAAACTGCCGCCGGTATATTTTTTACGTCCTCTTAATTTCACTGTTGTCATCAAATGCCTCAATTCAACGCTATTTAAAACAATCCCTCGTCCTCATCGTCAACGATACCGGCGTCAATCGCCGGATTTTTTAACCCGACCGGCTTTTTGGATGTGCCAGTTGCCGGACGAGGGGCCGGCGCGGGTTGTTTTGCGCTCGCGGCGGTGTTGACGGCCTTAATAGCGGCCGGATCTTCCGGCGCTTTGGCGGCAATTTTCGCGTCTTCGGCGGATGCCGGTTCCGCATTTTTCTCAGGGAACATAATTTTTCGAACCCGGTCTTCAATTTCGGCGGCAAACCCCGGATTGTTTTCGAGGTATTCTTTAGCGTTATCTCTGCCTTGCCCTATTTTCTCTTCGCCGTAAGAAAACCACGCGCCTTTTTTATCGATAATTTCATACTTGACGGCGGCGTCAAGTAAGCTGCCTATGGCGGAAAGTCCCTTACCAAACATTATTTCCATTTCCACCTTGCGGAATGGCGGCGCGACTTTATTTTTTACCACTTTTACTTTGATACGGTTGCCAATCGCGTCCGCATCGCCGCCCTTTTCTATCGTTTCCTGTTTTCTTACATCAAGCCGCACGGACGCGTAGAATTTGAGCGCGTTGCCTCCTGTTGTTGTCTCGGGATTGCCGAACATGATGCCGATTTTCATACGGATCTGATTTATGAAAATTAGTACGGTACGTGATTTTCCAATTATCGCGGTGAGCTTCCGCAGCGCCTGACTCATCAAGCGGGCTTGAAGTCCGACATGCGCGTCCCCCATATCTCCTTCAATTTCAGCCTGGGGAGTTAGCGCGGCAACAGAATCGACAACTATGACATCTACAGCGCCGGAACGGACAAGACTTTCCGCTATTTCAAGCGCCTGTTCACCCGAATCGGGCTGGGAAACTTCAAGATTATTAATGTCAACCCCTAAATTCTTTGCGTAAATGGGATCAAGCGCGTGTTCCGCGTCAATGAACGCGCAAATTCCTCCCAGTTTTTGAGCTTCCGCTACAGCGTGAAGCGCCAAGGTTGTCTTGCCGGACGATTCCGGTCCAAATATCTCTATGATTCGCCCGCGTGGATATCCGCCTATTCCCAATGCTTCGTCCAAAAGTATTGAGCCTGTTGGTATGGTTTCTATTCCTGCCGCGTTTGTATGCGTGCCAAGCTTTATCAACGAACCCGCGCCGAACTGCTTTTCAATTTGAAGTCTAACCGCTTCGAGCGCTTTCTTTTTGTCCTCAGGACTTGCCCTGCTGTCTGCCATGCTTTTGGCTTCCGCCGCTTTTGCCATGTCTACTCCTCCTAATAACAGGCAGTGTATCGCTGCCAAAATTGAATTGGATATTAGTGCTAATGTGAAGCTGTTCCAAAACTTCAGTTTTGGGATAGACAGGCTATGCCTGTCCAGCAGCCTCAGATTTAATAAAAAAAGCTCATCATTAGACCGCTTTTTCGGAAGCCGGTTCCATCGCAAATAAAGTTTGCGATGGAACCGGCCTGTTAATAATCTTTACTATATATAGCCAAAATAATCTATTATGCTTTAATCTACATTAAAAAAATAGTAATAAATAGAGCTTAGCACAAACGCGTTGCGTCCAGCAGTTTTACTTTTAGCGCTATATAATGATTCTATTTGCAAAAACCGGGCTTTCCGCTCCACTATCCACTGACCATTTTTAATTGTTAATGGGTGGGGGTAGCACAAAACAGTGCGGTGCACTGGATGGAGGCTTTCATTTCCATAGAAAGTCCCTCCTGCCATGCCAACAGCTTTCGCTGTTGGAGTCACTCATGCCTGACGTTTTGCCGCCTGCTTTACCCTATAAGGAAGGACAAGACCGGAATGTTCGCCAACGAAGTTGGCGCGCACAGCGGAATGAGGACTATGTAGCGCGGCCTTTAAGCGACATGTAACAGTAAGTTTTTGGGGCCTACGCCATGCTACCACATACTCACACACGCTCACTGAGAAAGCGTGCCGTTTTTGGGCGGGGGAGCGGCGTCGAAAAAGTTCATCATAGACCTCAAAATTTTAACGGTTTGTGATTGACGCGCTTCCCCTTTTTGTAAGAAAGAAGAGGTAAGAAGTTTCTATCGAAGCTCGAAGAGCTTACTTCGCTGAGGAGCGCAGACCGCGCGCGATTTCGTCTATAAATTCCCATGAATCCAGCGGAATGCAGCCGGCGGACGCCGCAAGATCGCCTGTCATTCGCCCGCTTTCTATTGTTTGCAGGCTTACCGAGCGCAGGCGTTTGGCAAATTCTTCCAGCGGCGCTATGCCGTCAAGGACGGCGCGTTTTTCCAGGGCGCCGGCCCACGCGAATATCAACGCGGTGGGGTTAGTGCTGGGTTTTTCTCCTTGCAGATAGCGGTAGTAATGCCTCTGCACGGTTCCGTGCGCCGCTTCGTACTCATAGCGGCCTTCCGGCGATACAAGCGCGCTTGTCATCATGGCAAGACTGCCCGCCGCGCTCGCTATCATATCGCTCATAACATCGCCGTCATAATTTTTACAGGCCCACAGAAAACCGCCTTCGCTTTTAACGGCCCGCGCTACGGCATCGTCTATCAGCGCGTAATGGTAATCTATATTTTTTTGGGCAAATTTATTTTTATACTCCGTTTCGTACACATTCCTGAATATATCGCGGAATCGCGCGTCATAGGTTTGTGAAATTGTGTCTTTTGCCGCGAACAGTACCGGCAGGCCTTCGTCAAGCGCGTATATAAAACATGAACGGGCAAAGCCGCGTATAGAATCGTCATAGTTGTGTATTCCTTGAACAACGCCGCTTGATTTCATATCCGCGACAAGCGAGCGCCGCTCGGTTCCGTCGTGTCCGGTAAACACTAATTCGACTTTTCCGGGGGCTGTGATTGACATTTCCGTGTTCTTGTAAACATCGCCATAAGCGTGCCGGCCAATGACTATCGGGCGTTTCCATGAGGGAATTGCCGGTTTAACGCGGCTAACGTTTATCGGTTTTCTGAAAATAGCGCCGTCAAGGACGGCGCGTATTGTCGCGTTGGGGCTGGGCAGCATATTTTCGAGCGCGTACTCTTTTTTACGGGCGGCGGTCGCGGTTATCGTGGCGCATTTAACGCCGACTCCGTGTTGCAGTATTGCCCGCGCCGCCTCGACTGTAACATTGTCGAGGGTTTTGTCGCGGTTTTGTATGCCTAAATCATAGTATTCCGTTTTCAAATCCACAAATGGCAGGATGAGTTTTTCTTTTACTAGTCCCCACAGGATGCGCGTCATTTCATCGCCGTCCATTTCTACAAGCGGCGTTCTCATACTTACTTTTTCCATAAAAATATGCCTCCGTTAATTATCGAACAATTTGATTGTAACGGTTAATCCGAAGTTATGCGATACAAATAAAAAGGGAAAAAGGAAAAAGGAAGAAGGAAGAAGGAAGAAGGAATTAACAATTAGGAATGAGCAATGAGGAGTGAGGAATGAGGAATGAGGAATGAGGATGTAAAAAGGAAAAGGTAAAAGTGTCGCGTATGCCAAGCGCTATTTTCTGACTGACGGCAGAGGCTGAACACCGCTTTCGGTATGTTACCGCGTAGCGGATTTTAAACCCACTGGTGGGCGCTTCCGGTATGTTACCGCGTAGCGGATTTTAAACCCACTGGTGGGCGCTTTCGGTATGTTACCGCGTAGCGGATTTTAAACCCACTGGTGGGCGCTTTCGGGATGCTAGCGCGGAGCGCATGTAAACCCACTGGTGGGTGTGGGGGAGTGTCGCTAAAATAGAGATATGGGTGCCGGTAAAAGATTTACGGAAAAATGCGCGCTTGAACTGCGCGAGGCGATACGCGGGGCGGGCGGGAATGAGATTTTTGCTGCAGCGTACCTTGACGCGGACGGGCGGATTGAGCGAATCAGAGTCAAAGCGCGCGGCAATGACGGCGCCGTGCCGGCGGTCTATGGCCTTGAGGCGGACGGAATGCCGGATGTCCTTTTGCATAACCACCCGAGTGGATGCCTGACACCAAGCGACAATGATTTACTGATAGCGGCGCGGGCGGCGGAGGACGGCATAGGCTCGTACATCGTTGACAATGACATAACGAGCGTCTATGTAATCGCCGAGCCGGTACGCACAAA
>JAISCO010000100.1 GCA_031265535.1 Spirochaetaceae bacterium
TTCATTTTAAAAAATGCCCGCGCAGTGTATTGCCGGACAAAGCCTCCAGCCGTACCTTGGCAAACGAGCCGATTAGCGGCGCCTCTCCTTCAGCGACAAGCATCTCGTCGTGTTCGGTGCGGCAGACAAGCTCACCTCTATTTTTGCGCGACAAGCCCTCAACAAGCGCCTCCTCAATGTCCCCGATACGTGAGCGCAGTAATTCGGCGCTATGCTTCATCTGTAGGTCTATCACACGCTTAAGGCGGGCGGTTTTGATCTCAGGCGCTATGCGGCCGGGCAAATTGAAAGCGGCTGTCCCTTCCCGCGGATTGTAATGATACATATATGCGTACAAGAAGCGCGTCCGCTCCATCAGCGTTAAGATTTCCTCAAAATCTTCCTCTGTCTCGCCGGGGAATCCGACAAGAATATCTGTCGAAAGTGTTATTTCGGGCATGGCGGCGCGAACAGCGGCGGCTAATTCCAGAAAAGCTTCCCGCGTATACCGGCGCTTCATGGCGTCAAGCATACGGTTCGACCCGTGTTGAACGCAAAGATGCAGATGACGGCAGAAGACAGGGTTATCTTTCATCACTTGTATGGTGCGCAGCGAAAGGTCTTTGGGGTGGCTCGAAAGAAAGCGTACCCATTTAATTGGCGTGCCTTCAGTATCCCGCGCTATATTTTCTAAAAGTGAAGGAAAATCAACGCCGTCTTTGATATAGGAATTAACATTCTGTCCAAGCAGCGTTATTTCGCGCACACCCCGCTCCGCAAGGGTCTTTATCTCCGCGCTTATTTCGGCTGGATCGCGGCAAAATTCCCGCCCCCGCACATAAGGCACTATGCAGTACGCGCAAAAGTTGTCGCAGCCGTGCATGATAGGCACAAAAGCGCGAAAACTGCCTTCAACGTGATGACTGGGGGCAAAGCTAAAAGTTTCGCGGCGGTTTTCCGCGTTTTCGTCATCTTTTTCATTTTCTTCATTTTTTTCCTGAGCTTGTATTGACCGTGTAATATCGCCGTGCCGGCTCCACTCCTCAATTTCCGCAAGAAGCCCGCTAAAAATGAAGCGTTCCTGTGTTTTCATCACAAAATCTGCGCCGTTTTTAGTGAGTTCGCCGCCCAAACGGCTTGCCATGCATCCGCAGACAAGCACAAACAAAGGATTTTGTTGCCGGCGGCGTTTTTTTTTAAGCGCGGCATAGTGGGCAAGCCGTCCAAAAACCCGTCTTTCGGCGGTTTCACGTACCGAACAGGTGTTGATGATGACCAAAAGCGCGCTTTCCCCGTCATCCGCCTCGCGCCAGCCTCGTCCGTTAAGTGTCAATTTAAGCGCGGCGCTCTCGGCAAAATTCATTTGACAGCCGTAGGTCTCAAAATAATAGTCCGGTTTTTCAGTTTTCATGTAAATTCCACCAATTCTATGCAAATTCCGCGGCGGGGCCTCATTTTTACGCTTGTTTGGGATGTTTTATGTTAATATCCCATTGTGTGGCTAAGATCCCCAAAAACATTAGCGCAAATCCGAGCAGCCCCAGCGGGCCGGGTCTTTCCGCCAGCAAAAGCATGCCGCCCAGCACCGCGAAGATGCTTTCCATGCACAGAATCACGGAGGCGTGGGCGGGCGGGGCGTATTGCTGGGCTACGACTTGCAGTGTGTACGCTATGCCTACCGAAAATATTCCGCCGTAAATGATTGGTATCGCGGCATATTGCAGCATTACCGGGTTAAAATAGCCCGAGCCTAATTCCGCGCCAATGCCGGAAATGAATCCTGCCCGCCCCAAGATGTTTGTACCGGCGAATATCAATGAAAGCAGTCCGCACACGATGAATTGGCCGCCCGCAAGCTGTACCGCGTCTGTTTTTTTGACAAAAGTGTCTATCAAAAGTACATGGAATGTCCAAAAAATGCCGCTTATTATTGTAAGCAGGTCGCCTTTATTTATGGTTTCAAGATTTACGCCGCCTATGACAAAAAAAAGTCCGGCAAAGGCAAACGCCGCGCCTATCCAAGTTTGTATGCCTGTTCTTTTACCCAAAAAAATCCCAAAAATCGGCACAAGGACAACATAAATATCGGTTAAAAAGCCGCTGTTGCCTGCCGTAGTCCAGAAAATCCCAATTTGTTGGAGGCTTGCGCCTATAAAAAGGCAGCTTCCCGTGATTATTGACGGTAAAATAAAAGGACTGACCACCCCTCTGTTTTTTTTTCTGCGAAAAGCTATTAGCGGAAGCAGTACCAGTCCGCCCAATAAAAATCGTATGCTGTTATATGTAAACGGCCCGATGTATTCCGCGCCCACTCGCTGCGCGGTAAACGCAAATCCCCAGATGCAGGCGGTTAATCCCAAAAGTATGTCCGCACGCACTATTTTCTTGTTCATGCTATAATAATACCGCCTAAAATCCCCAAAAACCACCCATTTGCCATGGAGGCACATGCGCTCCGCGCTAGCATCCCGTATATGGAGTTTTGCTTTGCCGCGATTCATCGCGCTTTCTTCCCAAGCTCAATTTTCTCCAAATATTTTGCCCCCCCCCCCCCCATCAGTTTTTTGTCATGGCAACGGCGCGCCTCAGCGGAGCCGTATACTTGTCCATTATTGGATCCTCGTACTGCGACATATAGTCTGGGTCATACTCCGGCAGTATGTATTCAGTTTCAGAGCGGCCGATTTTGTTTCGCTCAATTTTTTTGCGGAACTCCTCGTAAGACTTCGTAAAATAATGGTTTACACGGACTGTGTTTACGGATATTGGCGCTTCCCATGGATTTTGTCCGCCGGTTTCCGTGCGGCCGAAACTAAAGTCAAGATACATCGGCGTATGAACGGATAGGGGCGCTACGTAAAAAGCCGCGCGTGGGTTGACTATGGACTTCATGTGCATTACCGCCCCCGCATTTTTTCTGAAATTTTCGATAACAAGTCCGTCCGGTTTTGTGTAATGTCCGCCGTACCCGTACTGTACCCAGCGAATCGCGAGCCCAAAAAGTTTTTTATGTTCTTTCTGCCGGACGGCGGTCGACAAATCATTGATAATATCAATGATTTTGGTTTTTGTTACCGGTACGATGAACTCATCAATATCAATAACGGCAAGCCATTTAACCCTGTTCCTGACGCGCCGCACAAGATCAGCATAAGAGCGAATCTGGTTTCTGTAACCTATCCCCGGAAAGTAAACATAGTCAACGATGCCTTCCCGTATGTAGGGTTTCAATATTTCCTTTGTGTTATCGGAACTTTCATTGTCGTACAGATAGAATTTTTCAACTCCGGCCATCCTGTGGTATTCTATCCACTCTTTAAGGTAAGGCCCTTCATTTTTCATTACTGCGGCAACGGCAAGCTCAATGGGAAATGTATCTTTATCGTGCAGTATGTAGTTTATAAAAACGCCCGGCCAGCGCCAAAGCGCCAATAAGCGTATCCCCAAATATCGAACGGGTTTTGGCATTTTCATGCCGTATTTCATTATAAAATTGACAACGCTATTTAATAAGTCCGAAGTATGGTCAGATTGATTATATGTTTTTTGTGATGGTGGTGGGGGGGGGGGGGGTAATTCATTGTCATATTATTTCTCATAAAATCATTGGATTTGTTCAACAACTCTATTTCATCCATTCAGAAATATCTTTTTTGGATATTTTCCATTCAGTGCGGGTTTCTTCGTACTTGTGTGTACAGTACCGGCAAAACGGAATCGGATTATTGAGAAATCTGAATATTTCATCAACCGTTTGAATTTT
>JAISCO010000187.1 GCA_031265535.1 Spirochaetaceae bacterium
CAACTGGAAATGTTCAAAGAGAACTAAGCACAAAAGCCGCCTTTAGGCGGTTCCAAAATCAACCGCTTTGAGCGGTTCACAAAAACAAGCCACCGGCTTTGCCGGTGGTATTTGACTACCGCTCATCACTCTTTATCGGACGGTCTTCGTCCGGCACAACCCTGCTGACAGGCGCTGACGCGGCCAGCAATAATGTGACGGTACGGAACTGCGACATAACGGCAACCGGCCTTTCCAATTTTACCGCCGGTATCTATGTCTGGGGTGGAAGCGGCGACAGTGCGATTTTCCCCTCACAGAACATAAGCATCACAGACAACACCATCAAGGCAACGGGGTACAATGGGAACGCGGTACAGGGCATAAATATTCACGTGTGGCACCCCCTGATTAAAATTACCGGGAACGCCATCACCGCCCGTTACGGCACGAAGGGCAGTCCCAGATATGAAGGAAAACCGGCAAGCGCGATTTTCGTGCGCCGCGTATACGGGGATGCTCTTACCGGCTCCAATGCGGAGCCGGTCATCAGCGGCAATACCCTTACGTCGGATGTGTACAGCTTCTACATCAACGCCTGTGAGACTATCACTGTGGAGAACTCTGATCACAAGGGCGTTGGGGCTCTGCGCTCCGATAATTTTGCCGTCGCCGAAACCAGATGGGCATTGTCAACTGCCGCCGATAAGGACAGCACCAAGAAACTATTAAACGCGCTGGTGGCGAATACCGGCAGCAACGGCTTCGGCTCCGTGTCGGTACCCTATAGCACGAATGCGTATGAATTTGAGCATTACGAGATAAACAACGGAATAATCGTGGCCATAAGCGTTTTGGGCGACCACATCGTTAACGGCGCATACAGCGGTGACAGCGAGACTAATAAGTTTGGTACTACTAGCAACGGCGTCGATTACGGCCGCAAACTGGCCTCTGCTCCCACTGATTATAACAACAGTCAAAATCATTTTTGTTTTGGCCCAAATCCTGCCGGTACCGGCTATCAGTATGCTACGAGTTACGATTACAGCGACAACAATTAAAAACCAGTAACGGGGCAGATACTGGAGGCATACCAGTTATGACCTCTTGCCGGGCCTAGCGGGAAGTATACTTCCCGCTAGGCCCCCCTTTTTCGCCTTCGCGGTAAAGATTCGGACTAAAATTTAGCTTCCAACCGCGTATGCAAGCGCTATTTTCAAACCTGAAGGCACGGAGTGAAACCCGCTTTGGGAATGCCGGCGCGGAGCGCATATAAACCCACTGGTGGGGCGTATGTAAACCCACTGGCGGGTGGTATTCCCCATGACTAATGCTTGTGATACATTTTAATTATGAGGACTTCTGTTGCTGGCATTGCGATTCAAGGAAATAAGATTTTTGTTGCCCGCCGTATAGCGGGGGGAGAGATGGGTGAAAAATGGGAGTTTCCGGGCGGTAAGTGTGAAGACGGTGAAAGCTGTAGGCAGGCGCTTGTCCGCGAATTTTTGGAAGAATTCGGCGTAGAAGTGAATGTGGGCGATCAGCTTGCGGAGACTGAATTCGAAAAAAATGGTCAAAAGCGGCTGCTTAAAGCGTTCCTGATATATTTTTTATCATTCGATTTTAAGTTGTGCGAACATAGCGGTTGGCGCTGGGCGTCCTTAGGCGAGATAGAGGCCATGGATTTTATGCCGTCAGACTTAAAACTGCTTGACGGAATAAAATATCATCTTGGGGTAACTTAATGTATTTCCGTTCCTTATGCGCTGTAATAGTCTTGCCGCTTTGTATGACTTTAATGATTTTCCCCGCCTTACTATCTTCATGCGAACGGAATTCGTCTGAGGAAGATATTGTTCTCCCAGTAACACCCCCGCTGTCACGCTCCGTCATTGGATACGGCGTAGTGAACGCTAATTATACGCGAATTTTAGACCAACAGGGGGACGAAGGTAAATCAATAGGTTTTTTGCGAAAAGGCCAGATAGTCGAAATACTGGAACGCCGTCCGATTGTGGTAGACGAAAAGGCCGAAATGTGGGTTCGGGCATCCGGCCTCTACACGGGCTGGTTAAAGGAAAATGAACTGCGCGTCTATCCCGCAAAGTCGCAGGCGCTGACCGCTTCGGAAAGCATCTCCAGGTAATGGGCTATTCTTGACCCACGATTCGGGGAATGATTACATGGCGTTGCCAAAGAAGATTTACCGCAAAGTCGAAAAAGTAAAGAAGGAAGGAAAAAAAGCAGCAGTTTTACTTTTAGAAAATTTAAGGAACAATTAGGAATTAGCAATGAGCAATTAAAAATTAGCAGTTGAGGTGGTTTCAAATAAAAGGGGGGAAGCGCATTTATCCTAAACCGTTAAATTTTTGAGGTTTATGACAATTTTTTAGTCACTGCGCGGCAACATAGTTGCCGACCACTCGCTCCAAAGGTTTTTGCTTTTGCGGTCTTGTCCTTATCTTTAGGGTAAAGCAGGCGGCAAATGCGCAAACAAGTTTGCGTCAGGCAAAACAGTGCACCGCACTGTTTTGTGCTACCCCCACCCATTAACAATTGAGCTTGTTCCATCGCAAACAAAGTTTGCGCACCATGCGCTTCAGCGCATAGTCGATTAGTTTTGGAACAAGCTCCATTGGTTTTGACGACCACCGGAGGAGAAGCGCAACAAGCTGCTAATGCGGAGCGTATGAAAACCTGCCGGCAAGCGACAAAACCTCCGGCCGCCGTTATCGAACCAAACGCCGCCCCGCCGCCAACGGCGCAAACAAGTTTGCGGCGGCGGCAAAACGCTAACGCGGAGCGTACGTAAACCCGCTGGCGGGAGCAAAACCCCAAAGGCAACTATCGAACCAAACGCCGCTCCGCCGCCAACGGCGCAAACAAGTTTGCGATGGCGGCAAGCTGCTAGCGCGGAGCGCATGAAAACCTGCTGGCAGGTCAAGCAATTACGGCTCTGATGCGGCGTACCCCTTGTGACGAAGACTGTTCCTTTTGGATTTTGAATTTGCCGATCAATCCTGTATGCTCAACGTGCGGACCCCCGCATACCTCGCGGGAAAAAATCCCCAGCGCCTCGTCTCCTATCGTGTACACCTTCACCTGAGATTCATATTTTTCGCCAAACAGCGCCATGGCTCCGGCGGTCTTAGCGTCGTCAAGGCTCATTACTTTCATGCTTACCGGTAAATCACGCCGGATTTGTTCGTTCACGATAGCCTCAACCTGCTCAATCTCATCTTTGGACATCGGCGCCGGGTGCGAAAAGTCAAAGCGCATACGTTCCGCCGTGATGTTAGAACCCTTTTGCGCGATATGCTGACCCAAAACCTGCTGCAGAGCCTTCTGCAGCAGGTGCGTCGCGGTATGGTACTTAGTGGTTATTTCGCTGTTATCCACAAGCCCGCCCTTGAAAACTTGATCGCCGCCGGCGCGTGAAAGTTCCTGATGTTTTTTGAACGCCTCGTCAAACTCCGCGCGGTTGACAGTCAAACCGGATTCTTTCGCCAATTCTTCTGTCAATTCGATTGGAAAACCGTATGTGTCATACAGCTTAAAAGCCAGCCTGCCCGACATAATCTTTTTGGGGTCTTTCAGCAAGTTCGGCAGCAGTTTTTCAAACTCCTTTTCACCTTTTTGCAGAGTTTCAAGGAAACGTTCCTCTTCTTTGTTAAGTTCGTCCATTATGAACGCTATGTTTTCGCGTAATTCAGGGTATGGCCCCGCAAATTCATCGACTACGACAGCCGCGATCTCAGCTAAAAAGCGTCCTTCGCTCCCTAATTTCCGCGCATGGCGCACGGCGCGGCGTATAAGGCGGCGCAGAACATAGCCCGCACCCACATTTGACGGGCTTACACCCTTTGGATCCCCCAAAATAAAGGTGGAAGACCGCGCGTGATCGGCAATTATTCGCACAGAACGATCTTTTTCCTCGTCCGTGCCATAGCTGTAATTCACCGCTTTTTCTATCGCGGCGATTATCGGGGCAAAAATTTCAGTGTCGTAAACGGATTTCTTGCCGGTAAGTATTGTTACCGTGCGCTCAACCCCCATGCCGGTATCCACGCATTTATTGGTAAGCGGAATATATTTGCCGTCCGCGTCCTTGTTGAACTGCATGAACACGTCGTTCCATATCTCAAGCCATTTGCCGCAATCGCAGCCCGGAGCGCAGTCCGGACCGCACGGTTCTTTGCCCATGTCTATAAACATTTCGGAGTCCGGGCCGCAGGGTCCGGTCACACCGGCAGGCCCCCACCAGTTGTCCGCGCGGGAACGATAGCTGATTTTATCTTCGCTAAACCCTAGTTTTCGCCAAACTTCGGCAGATTCATCGTCCGGCGGTATAGACGTGGAGCTTTCACCTTCAAACACGGTAACACCCAGCGATTCATGCGGAATACCAAGCCATTCCGGCGAAGTCAGAAATTCGTAGCTCATGCGGATAGCGCCGTCCTTAAAGTAATCGCCCAGCGACCAGTTGCCAAGCATCTCGAAAAAGGTCAAATGGCTAAAATCTCCCACCGCGTCAATATCACCGGTACGGATGCACTTCTGAAAATTAACAAGCCGCTTTCCCGCGGGATGTTCCTCGCCCAACAGATACGGTACAAGCGGATGCATCCCGGCAGTGGTAAACAACACTGTGGGGTCATTGTCCGGCAGCAACGATTTGCCTTGTATCTGCGCATGTCCTTTTGATTTAAAAAAATCAATATACTTTCGACGTAATTCGTTTGCGTTCATAAAATTTCATCATAATACATCCCCCTCAAACAGTTAACCCCGGCCAGCCGGTTCCAATACGCTCCGCGTTAGCGTACCGAAAGCAGCCTTTACTTCGTGCCTTAGGGTCCGCAAATAGCGCTTTGCATACGCGGCTGCCATTTGCCATGGAGGCACATGCGCTCCGCGCTAGCCCGCCAGCGGGTTTCCCATGCGCTCCGCGCTAGCATCCCGGAAGCGTGGTTTCAGCCTCTGCTTTTGGTAAGGCAAGGGCGATTTGCATACGCGGCTGCCTGCATTGCTAATTGCTCATTCTTACCTTTTCCTTTTTACCTCCTCACTCCTGATTGTTAATTGCTAATTTACCTTTACTTTTTACTTAGCATTGGGGCGGAACGGCGTTCACTTCGATAACAGCGATCAGGGGCTTTACTCCGATAATTCGTGTTAATTCGCATCGCCATTTATGGCGCAATTTTTGGCTCATTTTTCTATCCAGGAGGGGGGCGCTGTTTCCCCGCATCATCGGCAAACGCGCAAACAAGTTTGCGGCTGCATCATAGTCACGCCCTCCTGTCTACAGCCTGCCTACGGCTGTCTTCCGCCACCCCCCGCCGGCCAGCCGGTTCTCATGCGCTCCGCGCTAGCAGCTTGCCGCTAACGCTTGCCTTGCTTGCGCCGTTGGCGGCGGAGAGGCTTTTGGTTCGATAGCGGCGGTCGAGTCTTTGACTCCGCTCCTGTAATCTGTGTCTAACCTTTCGATTCTGGAGTCTCAAACAATGCCTAAGAAACAAAAGTAGAGATAACGGATAGACGCCCATCTGCAGCAATTTTACTTTTACAATTTTGTTACAAACCTTACCCGGTAGCAAGTCAAAATTTGCTTTATATAAATAGAAAAACCGCTACGCGGTTTTTTTCCGCGCGGTTTTTAGGCATTTTCTCCCTGCTTGTCTTTTTTTAATGCCTAAAAACCGCCCCCGGTACCACAGGCAGGCAGCAATTCCACGTAAAAAAACAGCCAACCGTAACAGCCTCACAAAAAATTGGGCGCTGTAGCCTTATCGTATGCGGGTTTGATATACCGCGCCACGGCCAGTCGCCTTATCGTAAAACGCGCTCAATGTTTCGCGCACCTTTTCGGGCCGGGGTGGCA
>JAISCO010000219.1 GCA_031265535.1 Spirochaetaceae bacterium
TTTATTACTGTTTCATAACTTCAGAGCATTAAATGCTCTGTTTGCTATTTTATTATTCTTCAAAAATAGCTCATTTCTACTGAACGAAGGGTGGCGCATTTTCGCTGATTTTCAACATATCAAATTTCGTTGTTTCGTTGTTCTGTGTCAATTTTCGCTCTGCGGCGGGGATGCCATTGACAAGCTCATAGGCGAGTCAGTCCAGATATTCGACACCCTTGTTCCCGTCAATGACAACAACTTTGCTGTTACAAATGTCGATAAGAAAAAGTCTGGCCTTGTTACTTGAGTTCAGCAAATATAATTGCTCGTGAGTATAAATGGCCGCTGTCCACTACCCGATAGCTATCTGATGAATCCCTGCATTAAATTTTTCCGGCGCTGCGGTAGCTATAGTATTCCATTTCGGTAAATATTAGGTGATCAAGAAAATTTATACCAAGTATCTTTGATGCCGTTTGCAAATGCGCCGTTATATCATCATCTTCATCCGACGGGTTAACATTGCCGGAAGGATGATTGTGCGCGACACAAACGGCGCTTGCGCGGTCGGCAATCACATCGGCAAACACCTCCCTTGGATGAACTAACGATTTATTTACAAGACCTATCGTAACAATCCTTATCGCTAAAACCTCGTGCGCCCCGTTTAACGATATGCAGATAAAACGCTCCTGATTACAATCCCCATAATGCCGCAGCAAAGCGAATATGTCCGCTGCCCGCTTTATACGCGCGCCGCGGCAGCCCCGGCGCCTCCTGCCGAATTCCAGCATAGCGACAATCACGCTTGCTTTAACATCGCCAATCCCCGTCAAAGCAGAAAGTTCATTTACAGATGGAATATTTTTATCCGCATCCAGCATTTTGCGAAGTTCATCCGCCAAAACATTAACATTTTTACCCTTAGCGCCCGTGTTAAGAAGTATCGCAAGCAATTCGCTGTCACGAAGCGCCGCCGGTCCTTCACTAATAAGACGCTCACGCGGACGCATATCTTCCGGAAGATCACGCGGGGCAATCAAACAGGCAAAGGAATCATTATATTTTTCATGTATCTCGTCCTGTTCAATCATAATTTGCTGGAGTAACTTATGCGCCGGCATACTGTTATGCTCTCTTTGTTTCACATATATACTATCTGTGCGGCATAATGTTTTGCTTTAATTTTTCAAAAAAAACCCGATATTTAATTGGAAAGCCTTGATTGAGCGGGTCTGATACCCATTGCGGACAATGAAATTTATCAAATGCGGAGTTAATGCCATATTGCTATCAGCGCTATCTCTTTTAAGCGCCGCGGGGTACAGGCGGTACAAAATTTTAGGGAGCGGATTTTTTCGCAGACTAGCCGTGCTGCTGTCGCTGTTATGTTTTTTCGCCCTTTCCGCCGCTCTTGCCATCGACGCTCCCCTAAGCCAGATACCAGATGATTCCGCCCTCAGAAGAAAACTTTTTGAGCCATGGTTCACAGAAATTCCGTCCCGCGTACTGGCAAGAAGCGCATATTTGGAAACATTGCCCGGCGGCGAGCGTGTCGAAGTGCGGACGGAACTCGGAATAAACGAATTCGGTATAGTCCTTGCGCGGGAAATTGCCGGCGGCTTTCCCGGCTGGGCGCAGGGGTCATGGGTTATAACGCGAAACACAGGAAACGGACGCTTGACACGCGCGCGTTTCTTTCCCCGAAGCGATCCCTACACCTACATCCAATTCCGTCCTCTAGACGAAAACCGCGGCTTGCTGGATGTGGTCGCCTACGATGCTTACATCGCGCAATCTGTGATTATGCCGTTAAATCTTGAACGCATCATTACCATTCCATTGCAAGACACGCTTGATGCGGCAAACCGGCAGGATATACTGCGCTATTTTGAGCCGCATCTTGAGAATTATGCCAATGTACGCGAATTGATAAGCCATATAAGGCAGTTTCTGCCCAAGCTGTCTTTCGCCGATGACGGCGCGATAAACGAAGACGGCAGCTATGTTTTCATTAGCACATTGCAGCCGCAGACGGCAAACCCCGGCCTTAACTGTTCCGGTTTCGCAAAATGGCTCATCGACGGCCTTTTAGCGCCGGTTACGGGTAAACGTTTGTCTATAAGCGCGCTAAAGCAGCCTTATGGAACACGAGGCTCTTCATTTACCGCTCCTTACGAGGCTTCACGCGATCCGTTTTTCGGATTGGACTGGATACGAAACCTTGCCGCCGCCGTCAATAGTACGCTAAAATCTCCCGCTTTCGGTGTTTTGGATGAAATTGAGGTAAAAGAAAGTCCGTTTTCGCAAATTATACTGCGTTCCGGCAGGACAAGCCGCATATCATACTCAACCGGTTTTTTGCCGGACGCCGGTTTCGACATTAAAGATTTGCGGGCATTGTTGTTCACTCTCGCGATCAATGAACCGGGAACAATCTACCTTGGCGCCGTAAATAACGAATTGCCGCCCAAGCCGCGTATGCGTCAATACTTTCACATCGCCGCGCTGTTCCCTTATTTTGACGAACACGGTACTTTTCATATACTCGTTTTCGAAAGCGCCTCCGAGACTCGTTTTAACAGTTTTATAGCCCGCTACCCCAACCACTACATCAATCTTGTCAGAATTCCCATCGAAAACCCGCCCACCAGCGCCCGCCAGCGGGTTTCTCACGCGCTCCGCGCTAGCAGCTTGCCGCCCCTCGCTGGGGGCGGAGCGGCCTTTGAGTCGATAGCGCCCGCCAGCGGGTTTTACATACGCTCACGTTAGCCTGCCAGCGCCCGCCAGCGGGTTTAACATACGCTCCGCGTTAGCCCGCCAGCGGGTTTACATACTAGGCTGTGTCAAAACTCAAAAAATCGAAATTACACCGCTATATATAGCGTTATTAAACCTATAATAAAGAAAATAACGCTATATATGGAAGCGACAATGACTTTTGACACAGCCTGATACGCTCCGCGTTAGCCCGCCAGCGGGTTTATATACGCTCCGCGTTAGCGTTTTGCCGCCCCTCGCTGGGGGCGGAGATGCTTTTGGTTCGATAACACGTTCAAAGTTTTGCCTCCGCTTCGATAATTCGCATCGCCATTTATGGCGCAATTTGTCGCACGTACGTAGAGATGTTCGGAAACTAAGCAAAACAGTTTTGCGATTTTACGCCCGCCGCTATCATACTGAACGCGGTCCAACGCGCAAACGCGTTGGGCTCAACTTCGTTGAACCATGGTTTGGCGAGGAGCGGCGAATAAGCCGGAGGCATGAAAAACCCGCTGGCGGGTGCAAATGGTTAAGAGGCAAGCCCTAGAGTTTCTTTTATTGCGGTTTCAAGCAACCGGGAATAGTTGATACCCTCCGACTCGGCAAGCATCTTTAGCCAATGAGGAATAGTAACCGTAGTCTTTTCCCTGCGATTATTGATTTCATCTCTGACAATATCAGGATAAACAGACACGGGAACAATCAAATCGCCTACGCCGGCTTCAGGAATTTTGTCGGTTCGCGGCGGCGGCGCATAACCATCTTTTTCCATACCGTAGATGTGCAGGGACAACGCTTCTTTAGCCATTTGAAACGCATGATCAAAATCATCGCCACAAGAAACACAACCCGGGACATCAGGAAAATAAACACTGATACCCGGACATTCATCAATCTCAAAAACCGCAAGATAAGTAAGCTTACGCATAGCAAACCTCTTTCAATTGGGCTTGTTCCAAAACCCGGTTGGTGCGCAAACTTTGTTTGCGATGGAACAGGCTCTTGGAAAAACCGGTCAAATCGGACTAAAGTCCGGCCCGGTTTTTCCTATTAAATCAAGGAAGCTGGACAAGCAAAGCTCGTGGACAAGCAAAGCTTGTCTCCCCCAAAACTGAAGTTTTGGACCAGCTTCAATTACAAAATCACAGGCCTGCCTGTTTGAAAATACTGTGAAGGGTACCCTTCTTAATATCTCCCCTATGATTCGGGACAGTTACACGACCCTTTTTGACAGGATGTTTAAACTGAATATGAGAACCATTCTGCTCATATATGAACCACCCGGCATCAAGCAAAAGCCTCAAAACATTCCGAACAGTCATAAAACAAGCATACGTATAATTAACACGTATGTCAACACAACGTGACACAAAAACCTACAAGTGCAACAAGCTGCCGGCGCGGAGTGCGTGAGAAACCGGCTGGCCGGCGCTGGTGGGTGGCAAATGGCAAAGTCCTGACCGCCGCTATTAAAGTGAACGCATCTCCGCCCCCAGCGAGGGGCGGCAAGCTGCTAGCGCGGAGCGCATGTTAAACCCGCTGGCGGGTGGCAAATGGAAAAAAGTTGACGCATACAAATTTAGGGCTTAAACTAAGTATAATAAAAATTTCCTTGAAAGGAGACAAAGTACATGAGTACAGCTATTGACCTAAGCGTTGTTGACGACGTAGTTAAGGTGTGGGGCGCGAAGCCGGGATCGATTATTCCGATCTTGCAGGGGGTGCAGGAGAAATACAACTACCTGCCGCCGGAGACTTTTCCCTACGTAGCAAAAAAATTGGGTGTCAGCGAGGCGCGTATCTACGGCGTAGCGACATTCTACGAAAATTTTTCCTTGCAGCCAAAGGGCAAATTTATCATCAAAGTGTGCGACGGTACCGCCTGCCACGTTCGTAAATCGATCCCCAATCTGGAACGCTTGCGCTCTGAATTAGGACTTTCGGAAAAGAAAATCACCACCGATGATCTCGGTTTTACCGTTCAGACGGTAGCCTGTCTCGGAGCGTGCAGCCTTGCGCCCGCATTGATGGTTTCGGGCGGCGTTCCAGAGAAGGTCCACGCCAACGTAACGCCTGACGGCATTGTGGGTATTCTTAACGAACTTAAAACCAAATTATAAGGGGGAAAAATGTCAAAGTTAACCAGCAGAGATGCCTTACAGAAGGCGCGGGCAACGTACAAAAAGGCGTTCGACGCCGAAAAACGCAAAGTATTTGTCTGCGCGGGTAACGGGTGTATCGCCTCCGGTTCGCTGGAAGTGTACGCCAAAATTGCCGAAGTCATCAAATCGAAGGGTGTCAAGTGTTCCCTTGAGTTGAAAGAAGAACCCGGACATCCCGTAGGCGTGAAGAAGGGCGGCTGCCCCGGATTCTGCAACCAGAGCGTTTTGGTACTTGTCGAGCCTGAAGGCTGGCTGTACACAAAAGTTAAACCGGAAGACGCGGAAGAAATCGTTGAAACAACGATAAAGAACGGCAAGCCCGTTGAGCGTCTGGCGTACAAGGGCCCGGACGGCAAACCCGTACTGAAAAAGGCCGAGATTCCGTTCTACAAGAAGCAGACACGCATCGTTCTTGAGCAGTGCGGCGAAATTGATGCCGAAAACATCAGGGAATATCTTGCGGTGGGCGGCTACAGCGCGTTTGAGAAGGTGCTGTTCGACATGACACCGGAAGCGGTCTGCAAGGAAGTTGCCGATAGCAACCTGCGAGGACGCGGCGGCGCCGGCTTCCCCACCGGGCAGAAATGGGGCGACACGCTCAAGGCGCAGGGCGCGCCCAAATATGTGGTTTGTAACGGAGACGAGGGCGACCCGGGCGCGTTCATGGACCAGTCCGTAATGGAAGGCGTACCCCACCAGAGGATTGAGGGAATGTTGATTGCGGCAAAGGCAATCGGCGCAAGCCAGGGTTATATCTATGTCCGCGCCGAGTATCCAAGGGCCGTAGCCCGCCTCCGCCTCGCCATAGAGCAGGCCACTGCGATGGGATTGCTGGGCGACAAGATACTGGGCACGGATTTCAGCTTCAACCTGATAATCTACCGCGGCGCGGGCGCGTTTGTATGCGGCGAAGGTTCCGCATTGATGGGTTCTATCGAAGGACGGCGCGGTATGCCGCGTGTAAAACGCTACCGCTCCACAGAGCGCGGACTGTACGAAAAACCGACCGTGTTGAACAATGTTGAAACTTACGCGAATGTGCCGTTGATCATCAACAAAGGCGCCGCGTGGTACAAGGG
>JAISCO010000338.1 GCA_031265535.1 Spirochaetaceae bacterium
ATAGGGTAAAGCAGGCGGCAAAACGTCAGGCAAAACAGTGCACCGCACTGTTTTGTGCTACCCCCCGCGCAATCTTTTTCCTGTAATGAATTACGAATGTGGAAGTTTAGACTTACATATCAAGGAACAACTCGCCTTGCGGGTTTGAAGGAGCGGCGGGCGTTTCTTTGGAGGGCCGTGTCTTTTTGGCGGCCGATTTTCGCTGTTTTAAGGATTCCGGCGCTACAGGCGGGGATTTTGTCAAAATGTTTTTCCAATAAGCTATGCTGTTCAACGCTTCAAGCGGGCTTGTTGTATCCATATCGAGCTTTTCCAGTTCCCGCAGTATCAGCGCGGCGCCGTTTGGCGAATCCCCGGCAGCGCGGGCCGCAGTCTCCATATACCCGTCATGAAGTCCGTCCGCTTCAGGCAGTGTTTCCGGCGCCGTTTTTTCGCCGGATTTTAAGAGCCGCATGATCTGTTCCGCGCGCTGCAAGACTGTTTCCGGAACGCCGGCAAGTTGAGCCACATGAATCCCATAGGACTCGGCGGCGGCGCCTTCAACAAGACGGCGGCGAAACAAAATTTCATCGCCGCTCTCTTCTACAAGAAGAGAGCGGTTCGCAAGACGCGGGTGTTCAAGCGAGGCAAGTTCGTGGTAATGTGTGGCAAAAAGCGTACGGCAGCGCACAATGTTCAACAGATACTCGCTTACCGCCTGCGCGATGGCAAGACCGTCCCTTGTGCCGGTGCCGCGCCCCACCTCGTCCATTATCACAAGGCTTCGCGTTGTCGCCGAATTAAGGATGGCGGCTGTTTCCAGCATCTCGGTAAGGAATGTCGATTCGCCGCGGGCCAAATTGTCGGATGCCCCTACGCGGCAATAAATCCGGTCGGCTATTCCTATCTCGGCGGCCCGCGCCGGAACAAAGCTGCCCACCTGCGCCATTATCGTTATTAACGCCGCCTGCCGCAAATAGGTAGATTTTCCCGCCATGTTCGGCCCGGTTATCAGGGCAAAAGCCGGCGTGTACGCCATATTTGGCGCGTACGCCATATTTGGCACGGATGCCGTTTCCGGCACGTATGCCATATTTGGCACGGCCGCCATGTATGGCGCGGACGCTTCCGGGCGGGCGTCAAGTTTTATATCGTTTGGTATGAATTCCCCGCGGGCAAGGTTCGCCTCGACAACCGGATGCCGCCCTTCAATGATGTTTATACGGTTCAGATTGTCCACCACCGGCTTTGTCCACACACGCGCCGCCGCGGCGCGGGCAAGCGACTGAGCCGCGTCCAGTTCCGCGACAAAATTTGCCGCCGCGCTCATCTCGCCTAACAGCGACTTAGCCTCTTCCCGTAAAGCCAGGAACAAATTCTTTTCAAGTTCCACTATCTTGTCGGACGCGCCGTTTATGTCGGACTCCAGGGCGGCAAGTTTGTCGGTGCTAAATCGCTCGCCGGACACAAGCCCCTGTCGTTTGATAAAATATTGCGGGATTTTTGAAAGCTGATTCACGGCAACCTCAAAATAGTAACCCAAAAGCCTGTTGTACCGTATTTTCAGGTTTGCGATGCCGGTTTTTTGCCGTTCTTCCTCAAGATACGCCTCTAAAAGAGCGCGCCCATTGTCCCTAAGTTCATGCAGAGCGTCCAATTCGGCGTTAAAACCGGCGCGTATCAATTTTCCTTCGGTTAAAAGCGCTGAAGGCTCGTCGCATATAGCCTTTTCAAGCATATTTTTTAGGTCAATCAGCCGCAAAAACGCTGTTTCATCAAATGCAACGGCTTCTTCCGACTCGAATCGCGGCGGTTTATTTATCCAGACTTCAGTTTTTTGCGCTTCATTAAGCATTAGGCGGCATTTTTCAAGCGAAACAAGCGCGTTTTTGAACGAAAGCATATCTTTGCCGTGTGCTCGATTCATCGCGATTCGGGAGGAAAGACGCTCAAAATCCGGCATCCCCGCAAAAAGCCCGCGCAAGGCGGATAAAGTTTTTTGGTCATGGTAAAAAACATCGACCATATCAAGACGCTTTTCAATCTTTGATATGTCGCGAAGCGGGTGGGCAACGCGGCGTTTGAGCAGCCGCCGTCCCATTGCGGTCTTTGTATCGTCCATAGTCTCCAGCAGCGAAAAGTGAACGCCGCCGTCATGCAGGTTGCGCAGTAGTTCAAGATTGCGGCGGCTGGCTTCGTCAATCCAGACAAGATCATCCTCGTCATAGATTTGCAGACGGCGCACATGAGGGATGATACGACTTTTTGCCGCGTCATCAAGGTAGGAAAGCAGAGCCCCCGCGGCGGTCAATTCCGGCGCAAGCCTAAGTTTGCCAAGCTCGGCGGCAAACGCGCCGCCAAACTGCTCGTGAAGCCGCGCCGCGCCGCGTTCAGAATCGAACAGCCAGTCCGCCCAACGGTTCACAACAACGCCGCGCCGTTCATCCAGCGCCTGCGCTATAGACGATTTTTCGCGGAGCAGCGCTTCTGCCACAACAATTTCTTTTATGTCAAGACGTTCCAACTCCTGGCGCAGACGCGAACAGGCGTCTTCCCACGGAAACGAGGCGGCGCAAAATTCGCCGGTTGAAAGGTCTATGTAGGCGAATGCCAGCGCCTGTTCCGCGCCAAAAAGACAAGCAAGATAGTTTGCGCTTCCACGGTCAAGAAATTCCTCGTCTACGGTGGTGCCGGGGCTTATTACTTCGACAACTTCCCGTTCAATCAGCGTCTTGCCTTTGGCCGGCTCTCCCGTCTGCTCGCAAATGGCTATCTTTTTACCGTGCTTCAACAGACGCGCTATGTACGAGCGGGCGGCGTGATAGGGAATGCCGCACATTGGAAGTCCGTTGCGGTGAGTCAGCGTAAGATTGAGCAGCGCGGAAATTTCCAGCGCGTCTTCGGCAAACATTTCATAAAAATCGCCCAGCCGGAAAAAAAGTACATCGCCTTTGTGTTCTTTTTTAATCCGCCTGTACTGGGCGAGCATCGGCGAGTCCGCGCCTTCAGTTTTCATAATTCATATCAATCATACCGCGTTACCGTACTTTTTTGAATAGACGATTTAAGAAGTAAAAGGTAAAAAGGAAGAGGTAAGAATGTGCAATTAACAATGAGCAGTTAGGAATGAGGAATGAGGAGTTAGACGATTAAGAAGTAAAAGGTAAAACGGAAGAAGTAACAATTAGGAATTAACAATTAACAATGAGCAGTTAGGAATGAGGAGTGAGGAGTTAGACGATTAAGAAGTAAAAGGTAAAACGGAAGAGGTAACAATTAGGAATTAACAATTAACAATGAGCAGTTAGGAATGAGGAGTGACAACCGCTGCTATCGAAGTGAACGCCGTGTCCCGCCCAACGAGGCGGGAAGGTACTAGCGCGGAGCGCATATAAAACCCGCTGGCGGGCTGCTATCGAAGTGAACGCCGTGTCCCGCCCAACGAGGCGGGAAGGTACTAGCGCGGAGCGCATGTAAAACCCGCTGGCGGGCTGGCGGGCTGGCGGGCTGGCGGGCTGGCGGGTTACGTTTTGGAAGGAAAAATGTTATATATAGATAAGGGAAATGTAGATTTTAGGAGATTTATGCATACCATTTTTTATTGCCGTGACCTTTGCTATGCTTATGATGATAAAGTAGCGCTCAGCGAACTTAATTTTTCCGTTGAAGAGACGGATTACCTCTGCGTTGCGGGCGAAAACGGCGCGGGTAAGAGTACGCTCGTTAAAGGGCTGCTTGGGCTAATCAAACCGGCGTCCGGCATTTTGGAACTTGATAAAACACTGCATGGAAAAACCGGATATCTGCCGCAGCAGACAGCGGCGCAAAAGAATTTTCCGGCCTGTGTAGAAGAGGTTATTCTTTCAGGTCTGATAGGCGGCAAAAAGATTTTACCATTCTATACACGGGCTGATAAAAAAATCGCGCGGCAGAACATGGAAAAACTCGGCATCCCGGACATAGCGAAACATTGTTTTGGAGAACTATCCGGCGGACAGCAGCGCCGCGCCCTCCTTGCAAGAGCATTATGCGCGACAGAAAAACTATTGGTTTTAGACGAACCTGCCGCCGGACTAGACCCGCTTGCGGCGCAGGAACTATATTCACTCCTTGAAAAAATTAACCGTGAGATGAAAATAACTATCATAATGGTTTCACATGATATAAACTCCGCAATAAAATACGCAAACAAAATCCTGCACCTTTGGAAAAGACAATTATTTTTTGGGAGTGTCGAAGATTATATAAACAGCAGCATTGGAAAAATGTTTTTGGGGAGAGTATAGGGGAATATAATGATAGAAACTTTAATAGAAATGTTTTCATATTCATTCCTTGCCCGCGCCTTTATCGTTGGGCTTTTAGTTTCGCTGTGCGCGGCTCTGCTGGGAGTAAGCCTTGTTTTGAAACGTTATTCCATGATAGGCGACGGCCTTTCACACGTCGGTTTCGGCAGCTTAGCTGTGGCAACGGCATTTAACCTAGCGCCGCTTGCGGTCTCTATTCCGATGGTCCTGGCGGCGGCGTTTCTGCTGCTGCGGCTCAGTGAAAACAGCAAAATTAAAGGAGACGCCGCGATAGCAATGATTTCAACCGGAGCGCTTGCGGTGGGCGTTGTTATAATTTCACAGACAACCGGCATGAATACGGATGTTTGTAATTATCTTTTTGGCAGTATTCTGGCAATGACAAAAAGTGATGTATACCTTTCTATCACCTTATCAATTTTAGTGCTGATTCTATTTATTGTTTTTTATAATATAATTTTTTCTATTACATTTGATGAAACATTTGTCCGTTCGTGCGGCGTCAATACGGGGTTAAACAACATGATAATAGCGCTTTTGACAGCCGTTACCATTGTTTTGGGGATGCGGATGATGGGCGCTCTTTTAATATCGAGCCTGATTATTTTTCCGGCTTTAACGTCTATGCGCCTGTGCAAGTCGTTCAAAACGGTAACTTTATGCAGCGCCGTTGTTTCTGTCGCGTGTTATTTTATCGGTTTGGTAATTTCGTATCTCTATGCCGTACCGACAGGCGCGAGTGTTGTTATTTTGAATATCTTTACTTTTTTGTTGTTTTCCGCTATAAATTTTATGCTTGTATCAGTTAAACGCCGTTTGATTCCCTCGCTTGGGACAGAAGCGGCATAATCTTATGAAGAGGTGCTATATGAAAAAAAATATGGGTTTATTGGCTTTTATTGCCTTGTTTATGCTGGGAATTCCCGCATGTGAGCATAAAACCGTGCAAGCCGAAACCGTAAAAGCGGAACAGTCCGCTGAGACAGGACAAAGAATCGTAAAAGAAAATGCAGAAGCCAAAGCCGCAAAAGCGGAACAGCCTGTCATAGAAATAAAAGAAAAACTGTTTATAGCGCAGACCAACGACATCTATCTTAATCCTGAAGACTACATGGGACGAAAAATTAAACTGGAAGGTTTATTCAAGACGGATAGTTATGTGGGCAGTGATAAATCCTACTGCTTTGTTCTGCGCTACGGCCCGGGATGCTGCGGCTTTGACGGTACCGCCGGTTTTGAAGTTAGCTGGCCGAAAAGCGGCAATGCATATCCGGTCGATAATGACTGGGTAGAAGCTGTCGGCGTGCTGGATTCTTATGATGAAGACGGCTACCCGTATGTCTATCTGGCGCTCGAATCGCTAAAAGTGATGGATGAGCGCGGCGCGGAAACCGTTAAGCAGTAGCCGGCGTGTGGCGGACACGCGCCTTTTACGCGCTTTTCCGTTCCAATTTCAGGCGCAGTCCCAAAATATCAAGCAGTCTGAACACCGTTTTAAATGACGGATTTCCGTCAGGCGAAAAAGATTTATACAAACCAACC
>JAISCO010000371.1 GCA_031265535.1 Spirochaetaceae bacterium
CTGTTCAAAGAGGTAAACCTTAAATTCACCAATGGAAACTGCTATGGAATTATTGGGGCAAACGGGGCGGGCAAATCCACATTCTTAAAAATATTGGACGGCGAAACCGAGCATGACAAGGGCGAAATTTCAATCTCCAGCAAAGAACGGGTAGCCGTTTTGCGGCAGGATCACTTTGCGTTTGAGGACTACACGGTTATCGACACCGTAATATACGGCTATCCCGCGTTGTACTCCGTCATGAAAGAGCGGGAAGCGGTTTATGCAAAAGAAAACTTTACCGAGGCGGACGGACTGCGGGCGGCGGAACTTGAAGGAGAGTTTGCCGATATGAACGGCTGGGAGGCCGAGGCGGAAGCGGGGCAGCTACTGTCCGGACTGGGACTGGATGAAGACAGCCAATCCAAAAAAATGTCGGAACTTGACGAATCCAAAAAAGTGCGCGTACTTTTGGCGCAGGCGCTGTTTGGAAATCCCGACATACTGCTGCTTGACGAGCCGACCAACGGACTTGACCTTGAATCAATCGCTTGGCTGGAAGACTTTTTAATAAACTTTCCCAACATTGTAATAGTCGTATCGCACGACAGACACTTTTTGAACGCGGTTTGCACCCACATCTGTGATATTGACATGGGACGAATAAGCCCATATTCGGGGAACTATGATTTTTGGTATCAAATGAGCCAGATGCTACAGCGACAGGCCCGCGAACAATTAAAAAAACGGGAAGAAAAAGCAAAAGAGCTAAAGGAATTTATCCAGCGATTTTCGTCAAACGCGGCAAAAAGCAAACAGGCGACAAGCCGGAAAAAAGTTTTAGAGAAGCTGGACCTGGAAAATCTTACCGTTACAAGCCGGAAATTCCCGTTTGTAGGCTTCAAAAGCGAGCGCTCCATCGGGAACAACGTACTTCGTGTCGAAAAACTCAATGTTTCGATGGACGGAGCGGAAGTTTTGCGCAATTTTTCGCTTACCGTGAACAAAAATGACAAAATCGCGTTTGTCGGCATTGAGCATATCGCAAAAACCGCGCTGTTTGACACGCTTGCCGGCATCAGAAAGCCCGATTCAGGCGATATTTACTGGGGGCAGACCGTCAGTTTCTCGTATTTTCCAAAAGAAAACAGCTCTTTTTTCAGCGGAACGGAGTCTATAACCGAATGGCTTAAACAATATTCACCTGACCAGAACGACAGCTATGTACGCGGATTTTTGGGGCGTATGCTGTTTTCCGGCGATGAGGCGTTAAAGCCGGTGAACGTACTTTCAGGCGGCGAGCGGGTACGCTGTATGCTTGCCCGCATGATGTTGTCCGGCGCGAATGTCCTCATACTGGACGAGCCGACGAATCACTTGGATTTGGAAGCGATTACCGCGTTGAATGACGGGCTTATCGCGTTTAACGGCGTTGTGCTGTTCAACTCGCACGACCACGAGTTTACCGCGTCCATAGCCAACCGCGTCATCGAGATACTTCCGGAAGGCATGATAGACCGCAGCGGCGCCTTCGACGACTATCTTGTCGATGAGCGTGTAAAAGAACTCCGCGCCGCCGCGTACGATGGCAAAACGGCGCTGCGTATCTAGTTTGTTGACCTCTTTCAAACTGTGGGCAGCGGTCTTGAGACCGGAAGAAGAATATTTTACCTCAAAGTCGAAAAAGTCGAAGAAGGAAAATTAACAATGAGGAATGAGGAATGAAGGAAAAAGGAAAAGGTAAAAAGGAATAAGGAAGAGGGAAGAAGGACAGAATGAGGAGGGGTATCAACGCGGGGCGTACGGGATGTTAGCGCGGAGCGCATGTAAACCCGCTGGCGGGCCGCTGGCGGGTGGGTGGTGGGTTTTGAGGGATATTGATATAATCATTTTGTGTTGAAGAAAGCGCGTTATTTCCAGTTAATTTTAGCCGCATTACTGGTATTATTATACGGTTCCTGCCGCAGAACCCCGGGCTGGGGCGTTTTACTTTGGACCGCGGAAGAAGAAGGAATACCTTCCGGGACAGTATTACAAGTTTACATCAAATCCAACATTGAAAAAGTCTGGGTAGCCGAAATTCCGCGAGAATATAGAAAAGCAAACGACAAAAACAAAAAAATTGAAATACCATTATCAAAACTGGAACTTGCGGGGAGCAAACAAGCCGCCAAGAAACGCGCCGCGGAATTCGAGGAATACGCGCTGACCTATGCTGAAACACTACAGGACGGCCTCCCGATACGCGATGACCCGGACAACAGCGCGCGCCGGGTGTACAGGCTGCGCTCAGGCGAAGTGATAAAAATCATAAAACCGGTAGAAGGAAACCCCGCAATCAGCACCACGGGCGCTCCGCTGCCCGGAGAATGGTTCAGGGTGCTTACAGAGGACGGCACAAGCGGTTACTGTTTTTCTTACCGCCTCCGGCTCTTTAAGCACACCATCGGCCCCCTCAACTCCGCGCCGGCGCAAATGGACGACGCGCGCGATCCGGGGCTCGAGAATGTATTATCCAAAGTTTGGGTCGCCGAAATCTATGGCGAGATGCTGCAAGGCGGAAACATAGACATTGACACGTTTTCAAAACATTGGGGCTTTTCACCCGGCGAAGATACCGGCGTTGCCAACATCTTTTTACCCGATGCTGACTTTTCATTCTTGTACAACTCCATACAACCCGAAGGCGGCGATTCGTGGCGCTTTGAGGGCGCTGCTTTATCAATGAAACTACGCTCTCCAACAACACTCGCCGTACAATTTGCCGCCGGCAGCGGCGCGTCAAACGGGAACCGCCGGACAGTCCTGTTTGTAAACCTGCCGACATCGCTTGACGACATCATAATGCAGGAAGAAACACGGAGGGAAGCGCTTTTTGATACGATCTATATGGAAGGCCCTATTTTTTCAAGCGTCAGTTACGGGCGGCTATATTTGAGCGAAGAGCAGGACTTCCTTTGGGAAGGCTTTGACCGGCTAATTTCCACAGTCATACCCGCGGCCGCTCTTGGACGCGGCAAGATAGAGATGCGCTTATTTCTGCCGCCAAACCTCGCGGCACAGTATAACGGCGCTCTTACATTCAAATTCAAATCCATAAACGGGCAGGACATACCGGTAAACTTTTTTTACACGATAGATTCAGGCGGCGGGTTTGGCCGCGAACTTGGAGGCGTCCGCTTTGAATACATCCCGGCTTCAAGCATAGACAATAACCGCGTCCTAAACCGCGCCTCATCACCGGTCATCATCTATTTTTACCAAGCGGATTAAATGAAAAAGTAAAAGGTAAAAAAGAAGAATTAGGAATGATGAATAATGAACAAAGGGGGAAGCGCATTTGGTCAGTGCGGCAAAAATTTTGAGTGCTATGATAAAACCTTGTTACGGCTCCCCCTAAGCTCCAAAGGTTTTTGCAAAAGCAAAAACGCTTTTCCGCTACCCCCACTCATTTTCACTGCCCAGGGAAAAATTAGGAATGAGCAATTAGCAATTAGGAATGAGGAGTGAGGAATGAGGAAAGGAAAAAGGAAAAGGTAAAAGGGAAGAAGGATGAGGTAAGAGGGAAGAAGTAATTTTTTACTTTTTCCCTTTTACTTTTTACTTGAATAGGGGGGCTTCATTTTTTAAGAATTTTTTACCAAACGCAGCAGATCGACAATACCAATACAGAGGGTTATGGAAAGCGCGATGGCAATGGATATTATGCGAAGTGTTTTGTCATCAACATATTCCGGCGCGGCGGGAATTAGAAGTTCGCCGGCGGACACCCTGTTTTTATTTTTACCAGGTAGTCCCACTATGCGTATAAAATGCTCTCCGCTATCGCCGTAGCCAAGCTCGCGCGCGTGAAGGTAAATAGTGTCATTATCGTTGACGAGCGCGTTTTGAATTCCTGTAAATTCCTCGTTAAGAATTTGCAGACGATGCAGATTGTCAAACAGTTTTTCTTTTTCAACATTCAGTTGTTCATACGCGAAAAGCCCCATCGCCCCAATGAGCAGTGATGAAACCGCATAAAACAGCAATGCTATCCATAATGCAGCAAGATATTTTAACACCGGCATACTATTCTGCTTATCGGATGATTCGGCATACTTCTAAATAGCCGCCTTAAAGAGCAATGAACAATGAGGAAAGGAAAAGAGAATAAGGAAAAGGGAATAAGGAAAAGGGAATAAGGAAAAGGTAAAAAAGGAAGAAGGATGAGGTAAAAGGATGAGGTAAGAGGGAAGAAGGAAGGTTACCTTTTACTTGTTACTTTTTATTTGTATTACTTTTTCCCTTTTACTTTTTACTTGAATAGGGGGTAGCCCGCAACCATGTGCGGGCGCAGGGGGAGACTTCCCCCAGCCTCAATTTTATATATTTTTTGTAGAAGCGCTATGCCGGTGGAAAATGAAATCGTGATATTTGCATATATTTTTCTTCAGTTTATGACAATTGTCATAATTTATTGTCGACAAGCGGAATAAATGCGGCAATATAATAAATATTGCGATATGATA
>JAISCO010000379.1 GCA_031265535.1 Spirochaetaceae bacterium
CATCCCTCATTTTTTTAGAAGAAAAGGGGGAAACGGAACGGGGATAGCATAGAGGGGTGGGGCTTGGCGGGTGATCGCATTGCCTCTTGACAATAATCATAGGAGGGATTGCAGCGGAAAGCCCGCAGTACTGCCATAGGCAGGACGAGGAATTGCAGCGGAAAGCCCGGTTTTTTGCGAAGCAAAAAATGCGCCCAAATTTGAAAAAGGAAAAGGTAAGAAGGATGAATGAACAATTATCAATGAGCAATGAGAAGGCGGGCAGCCGCGTATGCCAAGCACCTTTTTCGGACCCTAAGGCACGGAGTAAAGTCTGATTTGGGTATGACGGCGCAGAGCGCATGTGCCTCCATGGCAAATGGCGGGCATAATTGACATAATACTACATTAGGTATAGATTTATAGTGTAATTTATATACACAAATGTAATTTTGTAAACAAGGAGAAGACATGAAAATCAAAAAAACATTTACCGGTTGCTGTATTACGGCATTTTTAGCCGTATGCGGTTTGTTTTTGGCGGGCAATTTATTTGCCGGAGGCGGAAAACAGAGCGGCGGCGGGGCTAAGACCTACATCATAGCCACCGACACAACATTCCCGCCGTTTGAGTTTCAGGATAGTTCCAGCAATTATGTGGGCATAGACATTGAGCTGTTGGCGGCGATTGCGGCGAATCAGGGATTTGCTTATGAGCTTAAACCCTTGGGCTTCAGCGCGGCAGTCGCGGCGCTGGAGTCCGGACAGGCGGATGGAGTAATTGCCGGGATGAGCATAACGGAGGACAGGCAGAAAAAGTACGATTTTTCGGCTCCCTACTATGATTCCGGTGTAGTCATGGCGGTTAAAGCGGATAATAACGGTATAAATGGCTACGCGGATCTTAAAGGTAAACGTGTCGCCGTTAAAACCGGTACGGAAGGCGCGTCTTTTGCCGAATCTATCAAGGATACCTACGGATTTACACTCGTTTACTTTGATGAGTCGCCTTTCATGTACGAAGAAGTCAAAACCGGTAATTCGGCGGCGTGTTTTGAAGATTATCCTGTAATGGGTTACGGAATTTCTCAAGGAAACGGTCTTAAAATGGTAACCGGCATGGAAAAAGGCTCTTCGTATGGATTTGCGGTACTTAAAGGCAAGAACGGCGAATTGCTGGCGGCTTTTAACAACGGGCTTACAAACACAAAAACAAACGGCGTATACCAGAAAATCATCGACAAATACATAGCCGAAAATTAAAGCGCCGCTGAATGGATTTTACTTTAGTTCTTAAAGAAGTCTATCCCTTGCTGCTGCGAGGGATGCTTGTAACATTAGAAACAACATTTTTTTCGCTCATATTCGCGGTAGTGCTCGGTTTGGTTGCGTGCATGGCCGGTATATCACGTTTCGGCGCCTTTCGGGTGATCGCTAAAGTGTACATCGGAATAATTCGCGGAACGCCGCTTTTGGTACAAACCTTTTTTATTTACTTCGGTGTTCCGCAGCTTATCCAATCCTTTGGCATTGATTTTAGACTTTCGCCGCTCATTGCCGGCATCATAACATTAAGCCTTAACGCGGGCGCGTATATCGCCGAGATATTTCGCGGCGGCATACTCGCGATTGACAGCGGCCAAATGGAAGCGGCGCGAAGTTTGGGGTTTTCGTACAACCGCGCCATGTTTTTAGTGATTCTTCCGCAGGCTTTACGGGTGTCCATCCCTTCATTGATGAATCAATTTATAATAAGCCTTAAAGACACATCAATAATCTCCGTAATCAGCCTTGCCGACATCTGCTATGAAGCTAAAATCTATATAGGCAGGACGATGCAGTCCTTTGCGACATGGACAATAGTCGGACTAGTATACCTTGTCATCATACTGGTATTGTCTCAATTATCGCTGTATGCTGAAAAAAAGTTGAATTATGGCAATAAAAGTCCGCATTGAAAATCTTTATAAAACGTTTGATACCTTTGAAGCTCTGAACGGCGTAAGTATGCGGGCAGATGAGGGAGATGTGATTGTCGTGATAGGCCCCTCAGGTTCCGGCAAGTCAACATTACTGCGCTGCATCAATATGCTGGAAAAGCCTACATCCGGAAAAATTTTTGTAAATGAAGCCGAATTGACATCTCCAAAAATTAACATCAACCATGAACGGCGCAAAATAGGTATGGTTTTTCAGCAATTCAACCTGTTTGCGCATTTAAGCGTCAAAAAAAACATCATGCTTGCCCCTGTCGACCACAAAATGCTTACAAAAAAACAGGCGGAAGCGCGCGCGCTAGAACTTTTAGAGCGCGTAGACTTGATTGATAAAGCCGACGCATACCCACGCCAGCTTTCCGGCGGCCAGCAGCAGCGTGTAGCGATAGCACGCGCTCTTGCCATGAAGCCCAGCTTGATACTGTTTGACGAACCGACAAGCGCCCTTGACCCTGAGATGATAGGCGAAGTGCTGCGCGTAATACGCGACCTTGCGCAAAGCGGCATGACCATGATTATCGTTACCCATGAAATGAATTTCGCGCGGGATGTCGCAAGCCGTATCATCGTACTAGAAAACGGCCTAATTCTTGAAGAAGGAAGCCCCGACGACATCTTCCTGCGTCCAAAAGAAGAACGCACAAAACAATTCCTTAAACTTGTGCTCTGAATCTTGCTGAACGGACGTATCAGGTATTTTCATTCCGAATATAGACAGAGTCCTTATGGGTGACAGTGGGTTTTATGCGTCACATGTTCCATAAATTCATCAATATGCGCAACAATAGACTGAGGACTTTCTATATGGAGTAGATCGTGAAACTTGATAATAAAATCGGTAACTCCATGCCGGTCAAACAAACTAAAGACTTCTTCACCTGACATACGGTGCAGAATCTTGTATGTCTCAATACAGAATATTAAAAAGTGAACGGGGGCGCTGGTCATTTTCAGGTTTCCTCCGGTATATCAAAGCAGCCTTTTTCTTTTTCCTCGTCATACATCATACAGAGGGACATATAACTAAAATGCCAAAATTTTGTTTTCTCGTTTTCCAACATTTTGTAAACCTTAGATTTATAGAACAGGCGGGCCGCTTCCAGTTCCGGTATGTTATAACGGACCGCAATTTCTTTTATTGTTTGGCTGGCAAGCAAAGTTAACAGCATACTAAAACAGGCAGGTTTCATATAAGTTTCCATTTAGATCTCCAAAATACCGGGAAAACGTATATGACGCAACGCTTTTTCAGTACAAAAAGTAATCTGATCGTATAATTTCCAGACCCGGAGCCTTTCAACCGCTTCCTCCGTTGAAAGTATTCCCATGCTATAATAGTTTACCGTTTCATAAACATTATCGTTAGCAACCGGACCGCTTAGTATATCATATTTTTTCCCGCTATATATACCGCATCTGTTTTGGGTAATGAAGTCTAGCCACACTGCATCGGTATCAGCAAAATGCAGTATATCCAATTCGGAAGCGGCGGAAACCTCACTATATTCATACACATACTCACTATTTCGGTCCCGCCGCGTCTTTGCGCCACAATCTGGGCGAATTTTATCGCATGGTCTTTATTCGGCGTAGTATAAAAACCGTTGCCAAAATCAAGAAAACGATTGTGAGCTATAAGACAGGGAGTTTCTACGATTGTGTTACTGCCGTGGTAGAGGGTCATAAGGGGGTGTCATTTTTAAGTGATGTAGAAAGAGTAAAACCCAAGAACAGTTGCCTTTCTGAAAAAAAATAATACGGTGAAAATCCAATAATCCGCTCATAAAATATCCATGGTAATAACGAATATCAGCATTTATTCCTCCCAAACCCCATCCACAATTTTTTTAATCTTTATTCCAATTTTACAATCAAGACATGGCAGCCGTCAATGGAATATTTTCAGTATGCCGGGAAAGTCGATAACCGAAGTGTTCTATCTTGTGTAGGCGGTAACATTAGGATTCAAGGTTTCCATTTCCTGTACTGCCGCTTATCAATTTACCACAAAACTCAAAGAATTTCGCGGCATTCTCAATGGACATCTCACTACGCAGCCATTCTTTTGCCAAATCACAGGCTGTCATAGAGAATAACTCCTTTTTGGGCAATGGTACGCTCAATAGTAGGCAATTTGCTTCTTGCTTCAAAACGGCTTTTGTAATTTGCAAGAACGTCTACGGCTTTATAATTTGGATTCTGAGCCAATCCGCCGTAAATATTCTGCAATACCGGTATAGGCTTTTCCGTGCCGTCTTTAAGGACTACAAAAATATCATAATCGCTGTTTTTTCCGGGCGTACTATAGGCATAAGAACCAAAGAGAATTATTTTTTCACAATTCTCTCCGACCGTTTTTAGGATGCTGTTTTTTATCGCAAGTATTTCATCGTTTATCATCATTTTAATCATTCCAAACCCCATCCACAACTTTTTTTATTTTCTCCTCATATTTTACAATCAGCTCCCGGCAGCCGTCAATGATTTTCCGTTCAGTCTCGATACCGGCTACAATTTCCTGCTGGATTGCAAGGGGTGGAAGGGGAATTTCAAATTCGAATATAAATTGAATCGGCAAACGCTGTAAGCCTCCAGTGCCCGTCATTTTGGTTTTTCCGTTTGTCAAAAAACTTTTTGACGAAATATATGGATAAATATATTCCGGGAGAATCTTCTCCGAAGGTCGAATAACATGAATTTCAGTAGAACCGAATCCAATTCTTGTTTTGAGTTTCCGTGCTATTCCACTTTTACCGTTTTCAAAACAAGGAGTAACTTTTGCAATCAGCACATCATTATCTTGAAAATAAGAATATCCTTTATATACTTCTGATATTGGACGTTCTTTTTGGGGATAAATATCTTGCATAGTGCCAATATCGTCCATTGGCAAAAAAGAGACAATAGTATCCTTTTCCAGAGAGGAAATCTCTGACTTTTTAGGATTAAACTCACACACATCCCCCAGCTTCACCATCGGCCACTCCGGGTCAACCTCAATCCGCGGCTTCCAGTTGTCCACCACCTGACGGGCACCGTCAATAACTTTCTGATACCCTTCAATTTCCGCTACAATTTCCTGCTGGATTTCAAGAGGCGGAAGTGGGATTTGTAAATTACAGACTTGGGATAATGATATATTATATTGCGCAACTCCTACTTTCAAAATATTTATTTCATTACTTATCATTGTTGACCTTAATATACTTGCCAAATAATAAGAATTCAGGTTTTCCCGAATTGGCCTAATAATAGAAAGAGCCTGATTGGTATTGGCTGGTAATACATCTTTCGTAACTACTGCTATTCTTCCAAAGGCACCTGCGATTGAAAAAAGCACATCTTCTTCGTGTAGCATGGATCGCTTTAATTGATTGTTGCATTCAGCATTAATGTAAGTAAATTTATTTTTTATAAAATATCCATTTTCATTTATTGATTCTATCTTAATAAAATTTATCCCTTCAGGTTGAAATTTATATCCTACCGTTGTTGGTGTCGTGCCCTTAGAAATAAACTCACACACATCCCCCAGCCGCACCATCGGCCACTTCTGCTTCCCGCGCCGTTCTGACACCCGATACCGCTCACCGGTCAGGTTGTACTCGCCGTTTTCGGCAAGCGTCTCCTTAGGAACGATTAAGATATTAGCCGCAGTATTACCTTTGTTTACTTTTTCGACTTCTTCGACTTTGCGGTTAATTATTGTTTTTTGAAATTCTTTGATCGCCTTTAACGCCATAGGCAGGTCGTTTTTTTCAATCTTCCGCCGCTGGGCGCCCAGGTCAAAGCCGTCGTTTTCAACCTTGATAAACAAAAGACCAGAGGTTTTGGCGGCGATCTGCCGGTTCATAAAGAGAATCGATGTTTTTACACCCGAATAGGGGTTGAAGACCCCGGCGGGCAGGGAGACCACGGCGTACAGGTACTTTTCCACCAGCATTTTTCGCAGTTGCGTATAGGCTTTGGCGCTCTGGAAGATGATGCCTTCGGGGACAATAACCGCCGCGCGGCCGGTGGGGGTGAGATGTTCGGCTATGTAATCCACAAAAAGCACCTCGCTCCGCTTGCTCTGCACGGAAAACCTTTTATGGGGAATGATGCCGCCCTTGGGGGACATGAAGGGAGGATTTGCCAGAATCACATCGGCGTATTCGTTCCAGCGCTCTTCGCTGGTGAGGGTGTCGTATTCATAAATCTTGGGCCGGACAAAACCGTGAAGGTACAGGTTTACCAGGGACAGGCGAACCATGTCCGGGGAAATATCGTAGCCCTTAAAATTACCAAACAGCTTTTGCCGTTCCGCGGGACTAAGCTGATCGCCGCTCTGCTTGGCGGTGTTTGCCCGAATGATATGCTTATAGGAGGAAACAAGAAACCCGGCGGTTCCGCAGGCAGGATCAACGATGGTTTCCTGCTTTTTGGGGTCAACCGCCTCCACCATAAAATCAATGATATGCCGGGGAGTACGGAACTGGCCGGCGTCGCCCTGACTGCCCAGCACGGACAAGAGATACTCAAAGGCGTCCCCCAGTTTTTCCGAATGGTCGTAGGAAAATTCATTGATGGTTTTAAGAAAGAGCTTTAAGGTTTCCGGGTCCCGGTAGGGAAGATAGGCGTTCTTGAAGATGTCCCGGAAGAGTTGGGGGATAGCGGGGTTCTGGTCGAGCTTGCTAATCGCCTCGCTGTACAGGGCAAGCATTTCAAGCCCGCCGACACGGGGGTCAAAAATCTTTGACCAGCCGTAACGTTTGTACGCGCCGGTAAAAAAGCCCGCTCTGCCGCCCATGCTTATGGATTCCCTGTCCATGTCGTCCATGAATTTATAGATGAGGGCAATGGTTATCTGCTCAACCTGGCTTTTCGGGTCGGGCACTTTTCCAACCAGAATATCACGGGCAGCGTCAATTTTTCGTTTTGTATCAGCATCCAGCATCGTAATTCCTCATTACACGATAAAACTATTCAGGGACACATAATCTTTGATATATTCCGGTATGGCCCGTTGCAGTTCCGGCGGCAGCTTCTGAAAAGATTCGCCGTGAGGGCTTACATTCAGGTAGGCAAAATTACCCTGATCGATAGTATCCCGGAATTCCCCGTCGTCAATATACGCCTTAAAAACATTTTTTGCGTAAGAATAATGTTCCTCGTTGGGAAGATAGCGGCTGTCAAATTTGTCAAACGCCTCGTCCAGAAGTTCGTCCCTGGTTTTAAAATAGGGAATAAGGCCGAGTATCTTTTCGACCATTTCGCGCAGGGGAATACGGCGGTCCGCGTTTACCGCGGCGCGCAGTTTTTCCAATGTAAAATAATCCTCCGGTTTGTCCAAAATATTCTGTTCAATGTAACTTAAAAGTTCTTCCCACTTTCCCGCTTCAGCCTGCTCCCGAATCACCGTGTTTTCGATAACAAGCTGTTCAAACTTTTCAAAATACATCCGGTCAATCTTCATTCCTTCGGGGCCGATCTCCGTATGAGTCAGGGCGCTGAGATGGTCGCACCTATTGCTGGTATACCCGCCGCCGTAAACCGACACATTTTCATGGACTTCAAAAATTTCAGAAGCGGGTTTGGAAATTTGTAATACTTCGTCGTAATTGAATTTTTCTTCAAAATATTCACAGTTGGCAAAAAAGTCAAAAATCTTATAGCGCGTCTTTTGGATTTCACCCAAGCGCTTCTTCTGCTGCGGGTCGATTACTTGTTCGGTAAAATTATGTTTCCGCGTCCCCCGGCCCTTTATCTGGATAAAATCGGTAGGCGAGAAAATGGGACGCATCAGGCAGAGGTTGAGGACATCGGGGCAATCGTAACCGGTAGTCATCATGCCTACGGTTACGCAGACCCGCGTCTTGCCGGTAACATAGGCGCTGTCAAAATTCCCGGAGCCGGAAAGCCGGTTATTGGTAAAATTGACGGCAAACTGCTGGGCGCCGCTTATCCTGGAACTAACCTGAAGGGCAAAATCGGAATTGTATTTTTCGGGAAACAGTTCATGGGCGTACTCGTTCAACAACTGTGTGATCTTGGCCGCGTGATTCTGGGACACGCAGAACACGATGGTTTTGCCCGTCTCGCCGCTTATGGGGTCCCGCAGGGCGTTGTCCAGAAATGCCCGGCAGAAAGCCCGGTTGGTACTTTCGGAAAAGAATCTTTTTTCAAAATCCCGCGACGCAAATACTTCTTCAATAATTTTACCGGGTTCACCGTCCGGTGAACTTTCAGCATCGTCCGGCGAAACCTCGCCCTCCCAATCTTCCGATTCAGGGCGGAACCGTACCGCGTAACCCTGTTCAGAGAGAAGCTGAGTGCTGATCTCCGTCCGGGCGTCCACAACGACGGGATTTACCAGATAGTCGTCTTTTACCCCGTCCAGCAGGGAATACCGGAACGTCGGGGCGGGGCTTCCGGTTCCTGCGGCACCTTCGGTTACGGTCTCACAGCCGAAGGTTTTATACGTGTCCAGAAGCAGCCGCCGTTCAAGCTCGCGGGGGTCTTTTGCCTCCAAAGAAGCGGCGTCAATGTGTTTGAGGTAATCCTTGGGCGTCGCGGTAAGCCCCAGTTTGTACCCGGTAAAGTATTCAAACACGGCGCGGCTGTTCCCGCCTATGCTTCGGTGGGCCTCGTCGGAGATGAGCAAATCAAAATCATCCGGCGCAAAAAGGCGCTTATACCGGTTTTTTGCCAGAAAAGTCTGTATGGTGGAAACAACAATCTCCGCCTTCCGCCAGTCGTCCCGGTTTCGCTTGTAAACCACACAGTGGTAATCGTTTTTTAAATAGGCGGCAAACGTCTTGTGAGCCTGTTCTTCCAGTTCCAGCCGGTCAACCAGAAACAGTACCCGCCGGGCGTTGCCGGTTCGCAGAAAAAGACGGATCACGGCGGCGGAAACCAGCGTCTTGCCGGTTCCGGTAGCCATCTCAAACAGAAACCGGTCCCGTCCCTGTTTGACGGCCCGCTGAATCGCCTCGACAGCCTTAACTTGATACGGCCGCAAGAACCGCAGCTTGTTCTCTTCGATATAGGTTTTACGGCTCCGCTCATTCTGGAAGGACGGGTCTTTGCTGTAATGCGGGTTTTGGGTTAACACGATATAATCGGCGCCGATGATCTCCCCCGTCAGGGCCTTCCGGTCCGGCCGGAACGAGGAATAGCCCGCAACGCTTTCCTGTGTGGGAAAGCGGCCAATGACGCGGGGACTGCCCCGTTCCAAATCCCAAAAGTAGTGAATATTACCGTTGGACAGCATGACAAAACGGCAATGCTGGGCCAGCGCGTATTTTCGGGCCTGTTCCTTTCCAAAAAGGGGGTTTTTGTCCTCCGCCTTGGCTTCCAGCACGACGAAAGGATAGCCCTGCGCGTCGAGGAGCAGAAAGTCTACAAAGCCGTTTACGGTTTTCTCAAAATCATCGCCCCACTCGTTTGCGGCGGTTTTCGTCAGTTTGACGTTGTTTTCCAGGAGGACATTCGCTTTGCCTTCCGGGGAATCAAAAAAACGCCAGAGCGCCTCTTCGAGCAGCTTGTTGATCTTTATCCGCGCCTTTGCCTCGTTTGCCGCCATATCAGGTATTATAACCCCAATTTCCGCCGCCGCTCAATATCGCCGTGATACGGCACAGCAATTTTACTTTTAGAAAATTTATGGAACAGTTAAGAATTAGCAATGAGGAGCAATGAGCAATTAACAGTTGAGTTGGTTTCAAATAAAAAGGGGGGAAGCGCATCAATCATACACCGTTAAAATTTTGAGGTAATTATGATGAACTTTTTCGACGCTGCTCCCCCCGCCCAAAAACGGCACGCTTTCTCAGTGAGCGTGTGTGAGTATATGGCAGCATGGCGTAGGCCCCAAAAACTTACTGTTACATGCCGCTTAAAGGCCGCGCTACAAAGGTTTTTGCTTAGCTTGCGCTCTTGTCCTTACCTTATAGGGTAAAGCAGGCGGCAAAACGTCAGGCATGAGTGACTCCAACAGCGAAAGCTGTTGGCATGGCAGGAGGGACTTTCTATGGAAATGAAAGCATCCATCCAGTCACCGCACTGTTTTGTCCCCACCCATTAACAGCGGAATAATGGACAGTGGGGCGTAACGCCCGGTTTTTTGCAAATAGAATCACTATATAGCGCTAAAAGTATAATTGTTGGATATATCACATAGAACCCCGAATATATTAGCAGAAACCGTTTGATATTTTTTCGCTGTCCGTTGGCGCTGTTTGCATTTCATCGTTGAAAATCGAAAATATGTAAAGGGGACTCTGCCCGTAAAGACCGGTTTCATCATCATCAAGAGACGCCGCAGTCGCGGATGTATAGAACATATCCAGAGCTTTTTCTTCGCTCACCGAATATTTTTCCGTTATTAACTGGATAATTTCCGGTATAATTGTCGCTTTTATCAGGCCATGGGCCATTTCAGGAGACCTCCTCAAAACCGGTATAGCGCAGATAAGACAGGGCCTTTTCTGTGGAAAAACATATCTGGTCATTTATCCGCTCAAACTTAAGTTTTTCCAAAGCGTCTTCCGGGCGCATAACACCCTGAATCACATAGGAAACCGTTTCACCAACATTGTCATTTGCTATTTTTCCGGTTATTATATCATAACCATGGATATAATCTTTATCGCTTCGGCAGGCGCATACCATTTTAAGCCATTCCGCAGAAGGTTCGGGAAAATGAATAACCTTTAAGTTTCGATAATTGACTTCGTCAAATTCGTACATTGATATAACGGCTTTTGCGACGTGGGATCGTCTTAGTTCGATCAGGGCTTTCCGCTTTGCCCATCTGATTGCCTGGTCTTTAATGCCGGTAGTATAAAAACCTGCCCCAAAATCCCGGCCAACTTCGGTTTTTATTATCCGTGGAGCGTCTACAATGACAGTTGAACCATGGTACAGCTTCATGCTTTCCCCTCAAGATAGGAGTCAAAAAATTGATTCAAATATTCAAAGGACATGCCGTGCAGGTCCTCATAATCTGTCTTTAACAGTTCCATGATTCCGGTTTTATTAAAGAGTTGATAGACTTCGGGGCTGCTCATGTTTTTGTGTTCGGCGTAGAGTTCGAGGCAGAAGGTTATAAAAGATAGTTGGGACATGGCTCTAAAATTTCCCGATTATCAGAACAACGAGTATAACACAAGGATTCGATTTATTCACATTATAAATGATGTTTTTGGTTGAAACCATTCCGTTAGCTCCCTGGCTTTAAAAAGTTTTCTGTTTTTTGTTTGCAATATTTCTCAATTTTCCAATCTAGCATACTATCTATTTCTATCTTTGTATCAGCATCGCAAACGATAGAATTCCAATAATCTCTATATATCTTTGATCGCGGTGGTGATATACAATCGGAAGAAATTATTGCATTCTTCAAAAAATATAGTCCGTTCTGTATTTGCCCCTTGGCAATAAGGATGCCTGAAATCCAAAAACATGCGTAGCCAATGTTTAAAGTATCATTTTTATTTTTTTCTGTTAATAGGGCGTACAAGGATTTAAAGTAACAAATTAATGCCCTGTCATTATCTCCAAGAAACTCAAGGCATCTCCCAATGTTTCCATAAAAATGACCATCAAAGGATATTGGTACAGAAATATCTACAACAATTTCCAGTGTTTCTGTTTTAAGAAAATATAATAACGCTTGCTCTATTTTATTTTTATCTTTTGAATCTCTTCTTGACAGTGCAAGATTGTGTCGTAAATTGTAATCATCTGCTAAATTGGCTCTCGCCAATAAATATTCCCCTTGCTCACCTACAGAAATAGCTTTCTCAAAATCGTGTTGAAACCAATAGAAGTAGCACTGTAAGCTGCAAAAACCAAGATATAAATTATTTTTTTCTGGAATTATTTTTTCATATTTGTGTAATAAGTCATCTGCTCTAGAAAAACTGCCAAATTGAATTAGACTTCTAACAACTTCTCGAATTTGTTTATGGAAATATGGATATTCTTTTTCGATGGCATCATGCCAATCAATGGCATCAAATAATTTTTCTGACACCCGCAAGTACTCTTCAATATACCCTGCCGCCAAGATGGAAGAACTAACTTCTTCCAATGCTATTAGGGATGAAGTAAAATCCCTTTTATTTGTCAATAATTCAACATTTGATGTCCAATATGAATATTCATACAACGTTAATTCAGAACTTAATTTTGGTTTTAAAATAAATATTAAACTATCATAAAATTTCACAAGCAAGGTGATATATTTTTCTCTTTCAGTTCTTTGATATTTTGATAAAATAAATTCCTTGACAAGGGGATGGAGTTCAATTAAATCTTGGCTGATTGCCGATTTCTTTAATTCGATTAAATTCAGTCCCATCAATGCCTTGAATGATTTATCAAATTGGTTATAATTCAGCTCGCTATTTAATATTTTTTTTAAATTTTCTACTGTCTCAGGTCTTACTGTTTCCGCTATGCCCCTCAAGAAATTTTTTTGTTTTTGATTGAGAGCATCCCAGATTTGAGATAATATCTTGTACGATAAGATAGCAGCAAAATTATCTTCATCAAAAGATGATCTATTTTCAATATTCGTCAAGAAATCGTTTGCATTTTTTATACCTCTACATGATTGGGCCGCAATTAAATTTAGCCAAAGCGGATGGCCCTTTGTTACCGAATGAGCTTTTCTTGATAAAATTTCTATGTCTATTTTTTTTGCCGAAATGTGGTATAAATTAAATAATTCCAGAGTTTCATCCCAATCAAGTCCCTGTAATTGTATTTGATAGAAACCAGATCCAGCCTCTTTTATAAACGGTCTGCAGGTAAAAATAAATTTAGAATTATGATTTCTATTTAGTGCCTTAGTAAAAAGATAACCCATTTCACCACTCGGGAAAAACCGTTCTAGATTTATATAACTATCAATATTATCAAAAACAAATATAATTTTTCTGTCTCCGAGCTTAACAAAAAAAAGATCAACCAATTGCTTGTTATCTAATTCTTCAATATTTTTTTTGTCGAGTTTATTATTAGTTAATCGTCTAATAATGGATATTAATTTCGTTTGGAATCTATTTGTTTCTTCTTTGAAATCTCTCCAGTCTGCAAATTCATATAATTTGGTATCAAATTTGTTTTTGAGATAATATGCTGCTAATGTGGACTTTCCCTGCCCTCCTATTCCAGTAATACAGATAACTCTGAAATTTTCATTTGAAATATTTTCTACGATTTTTTTTCTCCCTACCCAATATTTTATATCGGGGGGCGTATCATATTCTAATGCTATTGAGGCATCAACTATTTCATTATCACTCGACTCATGATTTATTATTTTATTTTCTATTCCTAGCTCAATTGACTGTTCTTTTTTCGTTAACAAATCATCTATCAATGATTCTAAATTTTTGTAATCAGAGACGAGCAAAGGAATGATCTTATCACCCCATTTCTTATCTTTTTCAATTGTTATTATATAATGATCTGGATTGAAACCAGAATATAGATTATTTATGTATTTCAAAGTATAATTTATATAAGGGTCGCTTAATCCAAAACCAATAAACAACAGAGAGTTGTCTGAAAATATTTTTTTTAATTCGAAAACCGGATGACTATCACTACTTGAATATAAGTTCTCATATTGGGATGGGAACAATATGCATTTATCAGGCTCTTCAATGTCCCCGTGTATTTTTAAAATATAACTAGAATAATCAGATATGTGAGATAATTTATAGTCATTAGTGTATACGATTTTTTCAAAATGCGGTAAATTGCTCTCTAAAAAACCGTCATAATTAGTTGTTATTATTTTTGAAGATATTTTTCCTATCTTTTCATGTAAATCATCTTTAATTTGTTTGCTAAATTTCTTAATTTCTTTTTCAAATATTCTAATCACATCTGTCCTTAGCGACTCGATCTTTCCCAAAACTTCAATCGGTTCCAACAATTCTCGATTAAGTGCATCAATATATCCCTGTGCCTTAGGATCTCTGTCCTCTAATTGCTGCAATATATTGATAACTAATTGTTTCCAGTTTGGCATTCCCAGGCTTATTGATAGTCCAGCTCCAACAAACACAACTATTTTTCCCCGTTGTATTTTTCTTATTAATTCTGTTGGTATATCGTTCATAATTATTCTTAACTCCTTTTCATCTTGATTCCGTTTTATATATTCAGGTATCATTGCCTCAATCAAATTTTCTGGTATACCCCCCCACTCAAAAACAGTGGGGGTAGCGGAGAAGACCGGAGCCCGGCCAGAGGCCGGGCGAGGACTTCGGAGCGAGGGGGAGCCGCGTCATCGGCTCTCTCATTTGGCCGTCGGCCTGCTTCACCTTCCATCCCATGCGCTCCCCCTTTTGAAGCATTATATACCTTAACCGCATATTCCGCTACCCTTTTAACCTCATCCCTTTACCCTTGCCGCAATCCACTCCCCGAACCCCTTTTCCATGATGAAAGGGTCGGGGCCGTTGTTGATAAGGGCGATGAAGTCGGGGGGATAGGCGTGGTTTTGGGAACCGCGGCCGCAGGGGGCTTCAAAGCCCATGCCCTGGTTTTTGACGCAGGCGATAACCCGCTGACGGGATTCGGCGGCGCAGCAGAACCCGGCTTCCCAGTCCCTGTCCAGGGCGACCCAGTTAACGCGGCGCTTGCGGGAATCGGTTTGCCAGCGGTCGGCTTTGCTGGCGGTGATGTGGATGCTGGAGCCTGAGGGGCCGCGTTGTTTCGGCCTATTTACGGCAAGGAGTATGCCCCGGACGGTTAAATTCGGAATTGCCGCGGAACTACATTGACAGGATCAAAAAACCGGTTCAGTATCGCAACATATATGAAACGGTTACTTTTTGTAGGTTTCATTTTAATAGGTCTGGGCGGGCCGCTTGCCGCCCAAACAAACGGCGGGGTTGAAATTACCGATTTAGTATGGAAAATGAACGATGCCGTTATTTCGGAAGCGTGTGTAAAAGATAATGTGCGGATAACTTTTAACACGGTACATATACCCCGAAACAGCAATCT
>JAISCO010000402.1 GCA_031265535.1 Spirochaetaceae bacterium
ATTGCCGGTCTCGAAGACCACTATGAACAACGAACCATTAGCCTTCCCTTGTCGATACCTTCGACAAGTTTACATTATTTACCGACTTTAGTCACCTATTTTATCATTCCTAATTGCTCCTTCTTACTAATTGCTCCTTCTTACTTTTTCCCTGTTCCCTCTTACCTTTTACTTCCTACCTCTTATCCTCATCCTTCCTACTCCTCGTGAGCCCCCCCCCCCCCCACGCTTCATAGGTGATAGATTTACGGAAGAAAAAGAGCTATGCTTATTGTAAATATGAAAACAATACTTTGTTATGGCGATTCAAACACCTACGGTTACATTCCGGCTATGGGAGAGCGCTACGACCACAAAACGCGCTGGCCTATGGTTCTGGAACGCATACTGAATCAGGGCTGCGAAGGAGAGCCGGAATGGTGGGTTGACGAAGAGGGACTTAACGGCAGGACAAGCTCGTTTGACGACCCGGTAGAATTGGACAGAAACGGGCTGCGGCATATCGTACCGATATTGAAAAGCCACAAACCATTGGACATAGTTGTCGTGATGCTTGGCACCAACGACTTAAAACGGCGCTTTAACCCGTCCCCTTATGATATTTCACAAGGAGTGCTAAACGTGGTAAAGGCGATCCAATATTCAGAGACCGGCCCGCGGAACGACGCCCCAAAAGTGCTTGTAATATGCCCGCCGCCTCTGCTGGAGTCGACTGTATTTGGCGATATATTCAGCGGCAGCGTTAAAATTTCCAAGCTGCTTCCGCCGTACTACAGAAAAATCTGCGAAGAAAGCGGCGCGGCTTTTCTTAACGCCGGAACTATAGCAGAGACAAGTCCCGCGGACGGCGTACACCTTGAACCCTCAGAGCATCTACGCCTCGCTGAAGCTGTCGCAAAAATCATACACGCCATGGACAGCGATTAGCCGCCACGCCTGTAAACTAGCGTCTTGACATCTTTCAAACTGTGGGTAACGGTCTAAAGACCGGAAGAAGAATATTTTACCTCAAAGTCGAAAAAGTCAAAGAAGGAAAGAGAAAGAGGGGCTCTTAAAAACTTATTCGACTTCTTTGACTTCGCGGTTTATTCGCATATGGGTTTAATACCCCGCCGTAAACTTGTTTGCCGCAAAACTTGCGCCGCTTGCGGCGGTTAGATTCGGTAGCATTAACGATAAAATGGTAGTAAACGGGTTTGCGTGGCAAACCTCCACAGTTAAATAATTTCCTTACCCGATCAAGCCTCGCCGATAAGGCAACGCTTACAAGATACCGCGCCATTTGGCGTCCGCAAACTTGTTTGTGCGCTTGCGGCGGGGAGGCTCATAAAAGTCTTCATGTATCCGCTGTTAGAGGGTGGGGGTAGCACAAAACAGTGCGGTGCACTGTTTTGCCTGACGTTTTGCCGCCTGCTTTACCCCATAAGGAGGGGTAAGTGCGGTGCACTGGACGGAGGCTTTCATTTCCATAGAAAGTCCCTCCTACCATGCCAACAGCTTTCGCTGTTGGAGTCACTCATGCCTGACGTTTTGCCGCCTGCTTTACCCTATTAAGGAAGGACAAGACTGCAAAAGCAAAAACCTTTGGAACGCGGCCTTTAAGCGGCATGTAACAGTAAGTTTTTTGGGCCTACGCCATGCTGCCACATACTCACACACGCTCACTGGGAGAGCGTGCCGTTTTTGGGCGGGGGGAGCAGAGGCAAGGGGGCTTTCATAACCCGCAAGGTTTTGACGCTTTGGGATCAATGCGCTTCCCCCTCTTAATTTCTTAATATTTCTCAATTATTGGCGTATTGGCGGCGGCTGCCTTCATGGCGAAAAAGTTTATCACGCTATAATAGCGCTTCTAAATCTGTTACCAGTTTTTCAAACACGCCGCACGCTGCTTTTACGGGCGAGCTTTCCGCCATATCAACACCCGCCAGTTTTAAGCTGTCGATTGGAAAACGCGAACCGCCTGATTTAAGAAACGTAAAATAATCGTTGCGCTCGGCTGCCCCGCCGTTCAAAACTCGTTCCGCGAGAGCAAGAGACGCCGAGATGCCGGTAGAATACTTGTAAACATAGAAGGCGTTGTAAAAATGCGGGATGCGCAGAGCTTCAAGGTCGCTTTCCGGCTCTAAAATCATGCCGGGGCCAAAATACTTTTCAAGCAAAGAGCGGTATTCGGCGCGTAAAAGATCGGCGGTAAGCGGCGACCCGCTTTCTTCTAGCTCATGGGTACGTTTTTCATACTCGGCAAACATGGTTTGCCGGTACAATGTGGCAAGTATATCATCTAATCGTTTTTGGACGATGTACAATTTAATCTCTTTTGTGGGGGCCGTATCGCGCAGATGGCGGTACAAAAGTTCCTCGTTAAAGGTGCTGGCGACTTCGGCCTCAAAAATTGTGTAGCGGTAGTGCGTGAACGGATTATTTCGCGCGGAATACCATGAATGCATCGAATGGCCGCCTTCATGCGCCAGTGTGAATATGTCGCGGACGGAGTCTTCTTTGTAATTCATCAGGATGTAGGGTTCGCCGGTATAGCTTCCGGCTGAAAACGCGCCGCTACGCTTGCCTTTGTTCTCGTAGCGGTCTGCCCAGCGTCCCAAGAGGCCTTTACGCAGGGTGTCGACATATTCGCCGCCCAGAGGGGAGAGCGCCTCCGATATTATTTCAACCGCCTTGTCCCAGCTTGTCTTCTTAAACGCGCCGGAGGCCCCGCCGGTTGTCCCGCTTATCATCGGCGCGTACACATCCCAATGGCGCAGGGTATCGAGTCCTAAAGTTCGTTTGCGCAGCTCATAGTAGCGGTGCAGCGTGGATAGCTCGCCGTTTATCGTATCAATAAGGTTGTCGTAAACTGCCGCATCAACGTTATCTGGAAACAGCGCCGCTTCCCGCGCCGACTTAAAGCCGCGAGTGCGCGCGCGTATTACGTCTTTTTTAACGGAGCCGCCGTACAATGCCGCCAGTGTTGTTTTGTGGCCTTCGAAGCGTGAATAAAACTGTTTGTACGCCCGCTCGCGCAGTGTCCGGTCCGGATTTTCCATAAAAACCGACCACGTAGACTGCGACAGCGGCTGTGTCCCGGAACTTGTCTCCAAGGTTCCAAAATCAATGTCCACATTGGTTAAAACTGAAAAAACTTCGCCCGTTATCTGATTGGTTTCGCTTTGAAGCGCGATTATGCGCTCTTCTTTTTCGCTCAAAATATATGGTTTCCAGCGTAGTATCTGCAGCAGCAGTATGCGGTAATCGGCAATCCGTCCGTCTTTCAAAAATTCTTGCATAAGCGGCGCCGGTATTGCCTGAATTTCGGGGTTTGACCACGCAAGGGCTGTCTGCGCCTGCGCCTGCGCTATCATAAAACGACCTGTCATCGCGCGTCCTTCGTTTGCGCCCTCATCCTCGCATTGTCTAAGCTCGCAGTAGTACGCCAGGCGTTCTTCCAAAATCCCAAAATCACGGCTAAATTCCATGAACGCAAGCAGAGCGTCCGGAGACGAAGCCAGCGTCCCCTTGAATGTGTCTATCCGCCCGGCCATTTTGTTGTAATCGTTCAGGCCCGCGTCCCACGCCGCGTCGTTTTCATAAAGTTTTGATAAATCCCAT
>JAISCO010000119.1 GCA_031265535.1 Spirochaetaceae bacterium
ACCAACTAGAAATGTTCAAAGAGAACTAAGCGCAAAAGCCGCCTTTAGGCGGTTCCAAAATCAACCGCTTTGAGCGGTTCACAAAAACAAGCCACCGGCTTTGCCGGTGGTATTTGACTTGCGGTAATCTGTGTAATTTGTGGCTAATTTTTCAATTCAGGAGGGGGATGCTGTTTCCCTGCATCATCACAAACCGCTGCCCCATAGCCGCGCCCCCGCCCCGCCAGCGGGTTCTCATACGCTCCGCGTTAGCGCCCCGGAAGCAACTTTTACTCCGTGTCTTCGGGTCCGATAAAAGCGCTTGCATACGCGGCTGCCTGCATTGCTAATTGCTCCTTTTTACCTCTTCCTTTTTACCTTTTACTTCCCAGTGGGTTTTACATACGCTCCGCGTTAGCGTTTTGCCGCTAACGCTTGCCTTGTTTGCGCCGTTGGCGGCGGAACGGCCTTCACTTTGATAATTTGCGTTGCCATTTATGGCGCAATCTATTTAATTGCTCATTGCTCATTGTTAATTCCTCTTTCCCTCTTCGACTTTTTCGACTTTGGGGTAAAATATTCTTCTTCCGGTCTCCAGGCCACTGCCCGCAGTTTGAAAGATGTCAAGGCACTACGGAGGCTCAAACTCATTTACGGCGGGCTATTCGACACCGCCGCGAAGGAACCGTTACCGCAAGCGCGCAAATTTGCGGCGAACAAGTTTGCGTCTCGTTCCGTAAGAAAATTATTTGACCGCAGTGTATTTTTTCACAAAACCACAAGGACGGTATGTCATTTTAGCCTGTCGTAATCCCTCATCACCCAGATCCTGTTCGCGGTTGATGAATATACATTCAGGCGGCAGACTTGCGGCAAAAAATTGATTTACCGCTTGGTAAATGCCCTTGTATTCGTCAATGCATTTTTCAAAATGAACGGCAAACATTGAGCCGCCGGCGACATATTCCCCCAAGCAGTAACCGGCCGGATGTTTATTCACAAAACAAATCATGCCTTCCAATTTTATTTCAGATGAAAGCTCCAGAGCCTCACGCGCCGCCGTATAATCGCCGTCGCTGCCTTTGTCCTGCCGCCAGCGTTCAAGTATCGTCAACGCCTGCGGCAAATGTTCGCTTGTAAGAATTTTTTCGTCATGATCGGGATATGAAAGCAAAAAAGCGTTTACCAAATTGCGTTTTTTATGAAATTTTTTGCCGGAAAGCAGCGCTAAGTCTTTCGTATTGTATAGATAATCAAAATTATCGCGGTCTTCAGTGATATTTATGCCTAGTTCTTCAAAAAAAGGGCGCTTATTTCCTAACACAGAGTCGGAAATACCCTTCCAATAGTCATGCTCAGCAAAAAGAGAGCGTAAAACAGCTTCGTTTGGCGCGGCGCACGGCGTAGTAAAGAATTTTTTGCCGTCACGCTCTCCGGAAATCAATATATTGCCGTTTTTTTCTTGAGAAACTTGATAGTTATAGCGGCGGCGGAACAGGTATAGGTTTGCGAAAGTAAATTCCGAAACACCGTCTTTAGCTTGTAACAAAGTCTTATGTAAGCTGTCTTTGATATCGAGTGAGACCGGCATAAAATCCGGAAAATAAGGAATCATCATTCGCTTTATAATATCAAATATGGATAAAAAATGAACCCCCCGCCGGACCCACCAGAGGTCCGCCGGCTTTAGCAGCCCGAAATGGAGTTTCGCTTGCGAAATCCCATAAGATGAACACGCTTGCGTGTTTATCTGAACATTCCGCATTTATCCTCCACCGCTTTTAAGATCACCGGCTGCAAAATGGTGTTGTAGAACTGCGAAAATACACTGGGGGGGGGGGGGTAATGTCCATAGTTGCCTTGCGGTAACCGCCGACGGGCTGGTTTAATGAAACTCTACATCCTTCCGGCATACAGGAAGTACCTCGCATGAATCTGTGGGCCAAGTTTAGGCTTACTATGTGGGGCGGTTCCCTTCACCTTTGACGCACTTCCGCCTTCCCATACAGCTTCAATCCGCCCCGAGTAACCGTGTCGTTTAGGGCGGCGTGAATCGTTTCGCAGTAGGTGGGATGCGGGATCAGGATAAACCCATAGTTCTGTACGCTTTTTATAATTCCGACACTTCTTTTGCCAGGCATTTGGGGCAAGAGTTCACCCGCGAGCCTTTGATAGTATCTCCGGGTTATCTGCCACGTAGTCCAGCACATCCGCCATTATGCCGGTGTAGCCATTCCCCAGGGCCTTGTATTTTTCCAGGCAGTCAGGGACAAGCCGAATCGTAACGGCTTGTTTTCGTTTTCGCCGGTTGCGTTCCGCCGCAAGCATGGCAAATTCCCGCAACGCTTCCGGCGTGGATTTTGGACAATCCGGAGTATAGTTGATAGGCCCCCGCGCCGCCTTCCGTGCCGCCCGGATGATTTCGTCAGGGGGCTTTTGTCCAGTCTTTACCGTCAATCCGGTAATAGCCATTGTAACTTCTCCTTTCCGCCTTATCCGCGGCTCTTGCTGATATAATGCGTTTGTTTTCCCCGCGATCCGTGTAGACCACAAAGAAAACAGGTCCGACTTTGCCAATCGTTTGATAGCGATCTTCCCCGGAGGCGTTATGCTCACTACGGTCAAGCCGCTCAATGCGTTCCGGGTCCAAAAAGATGTATTGAGCGACTTCAAAGCTCAGTCCGTTATGCTCCTGCTTGTTTATCTCGTTCTTGGCCTCGTCCCATTCGACACCCGGCAGTCTCATGCTATAAGTGTAATACAATATGTATGCTCTATCAAGACTCTATTTTGTATCTATTTTGTATCTGCTTTGTATCTGCTTTGTATCTGCTTTAAGAAGCCGGGTAAGTGTGTCCTGGGTATGGTCTTCTCTGGCCGCCCTTGCCTGTTTATCGTGTATTAAACCGGCAGATTTCCATGCGTTTATCCGGCCTAAATCTTCAACCCGCCCCGTGTAACCGCGTCGTGTAAGGCGGCGTGAATCGTTTCGCAGTAGGTGGGGTGGGGTAGAACCGCTTCTTTAATCTGGGCTGCGTTCAGGCCGCTGGTAACGCACTGGGCCGCCCACGCGATAATGTCTGTGGCGCGGTTGCAGAAAAACTGCGCCCCAAGCAGTATCTGTTTGTCTGCGGAAAAAACCAGTTTGATAAAGCCCCGTTCCTGATTTTCCAGAAACGCCTTGCCGTTGGCTCCAAAAACACCCTTACCGCAGATGACAGGGATGTTCTGCTTTTTCGCGGCATCTTCCGTCATGCCGACCAGGGCTATTTCCGGGGTGGTGTACACGCAGGATGGAATGGCCGCTATATGGGGCGTTTTCCCTGTGGCGATATATTCGACCGCCGCCTCAGCCTCGGCGCTTGCGGCGTGGGCCAGTTGGATGCCGCCGGAAATAATATCGCCAGCCGCATAGATGCCTTTTATGTTTGTTTCAAAGTTTTTATCAACCTTGATGTAGCCCTTTTCGTCAAGCTCCGGCAGGCAGTCCGCCGAAAAAAGATTCTTTGCCAATGATTTTCGGCCTGCCGCCATAAGAACCGCGTCAACCAGAAGGCTCTTTTCTTCCGCCTCGTCTCCGGTTCTGGTGAAGACCCGCACCGCGCCGCCTTCCTCCGCAAACCTTACCGGCTTGGTGAGGGTATTTATCGCCGCGCCTTTTTTCTTGAGCAAAAGCATCGTGTTCTGTCCTATCTCCCTTTCCATATCGGCAAACACGGTGCGCCTGACGATCAGCGTTACTTCGCAGCCCAGAGCGGCGTAAATATACGCAAACTCCACGGCGATAACGCCGCCCCCTATGATGGCGAGCCGTTTGGGGAAAAGCCCCGCCCCTTCAAGAAAAGCGTCGCTGGTGTGGACATTCGGTAAATCGTTCCCTTCCACCGGAACCTTTTCAGGAACAGTCCCCGCGGCGATAAGGATGTTTTTTGCCTCTATCCTATACGAGTCGCCCAGCGGTTCTTCCTGTTTGCCGTCCAGTATCACGGGGCTGCCCGAAACAGTCACGGAACCGGCGCCTTCGATAAGCGCAGTACCTCTGACGAGTGTAACGCCAGCTTTTTTCAAACCCGCCGTCTGCCCTGTCCGCAGTGTTTCTACAACTTTGTTTTTCCACGCGTTTAGAGCCGTAAAATCAAAGCCTATATTTTCCGCCCCGCTTAGCCCATAACACTCGCCGTGCTTCGCTTCGTTTAACAGCGAAGCCCCGTGAAGCAGCGTCTTTGTCGGGATACAGCCCCGGTTAAGGCAGGTTCCGCCCACATCGGCCTTTTCTATCACACAAACGCGAAGTCCCAGAGAGGCCGCTTTGAGCGCACCCTCCGCGCCGCCGGGCCCCGCCCCGATTATCGCCAGATCAAAGGCTTCCAGTTTAGCCATCATGTCCCCCAAAAATTAGTTTTACCACATCGCCGGACGCTTCCGTATCAGGCAGCTTTGCCCCTATCGAATCTTCGTTAAAGGCGCAGCCCTTTAGAATATCCGGCAGTGCCAGTATAAACTCGACATCCATCGAGTCGGAAAATACCGCCGCGTCTTCGATAATATTTTTTTTAACCAAAAGCCGTATTTCTATTCCGCCCCAGGGAAAACGTCCGCTGACCGTCCATTCAAAGGGCGGGTCCTTCCCGTAGAGCCAATCATCTGATGAAAACACGGCGTAATTATCTTCGATATTTTTTTTGATGTCAAAATTATCCGGCAGCATAAGTTTTTCGCAAGCATTTTCAAGGGTCAAGGCGCCGGCCTCTGTCTTGTAGACCTCGTTAAAGCACCGGCGCATCGCCCATTTCATTTTTTCGATGGTGATGGCGCGATTACATTCGACAAGATTTATTATCCTGCTTTTAACGGAGTCCACGCCCTTTGCCTTTATCTTGTCCTGCGAAACGGAAAGGTATTTTTGCGCGGCGGCGGAGTTGACATTTACAAGTATCGTCCCGTGGTGGTACGAATTGTTTCCGGTCTTGTAAAAAGCGTTCCCCGAAAATTTCCTGCCACGGGTTTCAATGTCGTTCCGCCCGCTTCTCTGCGCGTCCACCCCAAGCAGCCGTACCGCCCGGAGTATCACCTCGGTCTGCAAACCCAAATCGTAGTCAGCCGCGGGGAGCAAAAAGGTAAAGTTCAGGTTGCCCAGGTCATGGTAAACGGCGCCGCCCCCCGAAAGACGGCGAGCCAAAAACCCGCCGTCCTCATCAAGCTCCGCGGCGCGGCATTCCTTGCGGGCGTTTTGGTTTCTGCCAATAACAACGGTGTGCTTGTTTTGCCAAAGGTACAGAATACAGGTTTCAGGCGGCACATTCTCCAGTAAAAAAGACTCCAGCGCCAAATTTCGCCACGGGTTTGTCTCGGCAGTGTCAATAACAAAAGTTCTTTTTATCACGCTTATACTCAGTGGATTGGCCTGCCGCAATAATCCGCCGACGGGCCGGATTATTGCGGCGCGGCTCCTAATACCGCAGCTTAGGCTCCCGGGCGGCCTTTACGTCGTCGGGCCTGCCTATCACGGTGGTAACCGGCGCGGCGCGCAGCGCGTCGGGATCGGTCTGCGCTTTGTCGTAGAGTCTAAAAAACGCTTCGATAACCGCGTCCAGGGTTTCCAGGGATTCGGTTTCGGTGGGCTCCACCATCAGCGCCTCGTGAACGATAAGCGGGAAGTACATGGTCGGCGGGTGGAAGCCTTCGTCCTGCAGCCCCTTCGCTATGTCCATGGCCGACACGCCCTTGTCGTGTTTGAGCGGCCCCAGGTCAAGGACAAACTCGTGCATACATGTGGTGTCGTATGCGATTTTGTATTTTGTTTTGAGCCTTTCCATCATGTAGTTCGCGTTCAGCACGGCATTTTTGGAAATACCGGCTATGTTTTCCCTGCCCAGCATCAGCAGATAGGTTAGGGATTTAAGGACCACCAGGAAATTGCCGTAAAAAACACGAATCCTGCCTATGCTGTCCTGTTGCAGGGCGGGATCGCCGTCCAGGCCCAGGCCCTCCAGGGGCAGGAAGGGCTCCAGGATCTTCTTGACTCCCACCGCTCCCGATCCCGGCCCGCCCGCTCCGTGGGGCGTGGCAAAGGTTTTGTGCAGGTTGAGATGCACCACGTCGAAGCCCATGTCGCCGGGACGCACGATTCCTGTGATGGCGTTCAGGTTCGCTCCGTCATAGTAATTAAGCCCCCCGGCCTTATGCACAATGTCGGTAATTTCGAGGATCTTCGGATCAAAAATGCCGACGGTGTTAGGGTTGGTAAGCATAAGGCCCGCGGTGTCGTTTCCCACAGCGGCTTGCAGGGCGTTCAAATCCACGCAGCCGTCCGGGCCGGAGGCGATGTTCACCACCTGGAAGCCCGCCATGGCAGCGCTGGCAGGATTCGTTCCGTGGGCGCTGTCCGGCAC
>JAISCO010000027.1 GCA_031265535.1 Spirochaetaceae bacterium
CGCCAACATTCCCATACTTAAAAGTTTATTTTTCATAAACCTCTCCTTTGTGTGCTTTGCACACACGCGGTTATACCGCTTTTAATATTTAAACCCGCAAAAGCGGGTATTGCCCAAAATAAAGAGAAAAGAGTACGAACCTTTTAAGGTTCTTTATGTACGTTATGTAATTAAAAGTGTTTGATTTTTCGTGTGCGCGTAACGGCTTCCCGCTGCCCGCCCGGACGAGCGCGGCTTGTGTGTCTAAATATGGATAATTATCTACAGAACCGGAATGTATTTTGCGGGGGGGGGGGGGGTAACTATCGCGCACAAGCTATGCGCAAAAAGGCTCGCGCACAGGCATCCCGCCCGTTCAAAATCCTTGTGTTCTACCGGCAGTCCGCCGTTCCCTCGTTTCATGCTTCAAATACTTTACCCCTATATCCCACTTTTGTCAAGAGGTCAAGCCTTTCTTTTTGTCGGCCTTCCTTTTCAGCAGTTTTACTTTTAGCGCTAAAAGTAAAACTGCTGCCTAACTGCTTTTCTGTCCACTTTTAGTTGTTAATGGGTGGGGGTAGCGGAAAAGCGTTTTTGCAAAAGCAAAAACCTTTGTAGCGAGGGGGAGCCGTAACAAAAAGTTCATCATAAACTTCAAAATTTTGACGGTTTGGGATTGATGCGCTTCCCCTTTTTATTTGAACTGCTAATTGCTCATTCCTGATTGTTAATTCTTAACTGCTCCTTATTACTTTTTACCTTCAACATTTCGGCTTGATTTCGAAAAATAAAGCAAAAACATATTACGACGCTATAAATAGAGGAGGAGAAATTTTATGGAAATAACTGATAGTGGTATGACCGGCGCTTTTGGAGACCCAATCCAGGCTGCCGTAAAAAAATTATTCGGCTTAAATTATCTGTTTCCGTACCAAAGACTTGTTGTAGGCAACATCATTGAGGCGGCGGAAGCATCCGGCATAAAAATACGCTGGAACATTGTTTATGCTGAATCAGGCGGCTTGTTCGACGGATATGTTGCCGATTCCTGCGCTTCCCCAGATTCCCCCAATTCATACGAAGATGACGCGCCGTCTTCGGATGGCGTACAACAAGTATTCAGCGACAGAGCATCCCTGGGACGGCAGATCGTGATACTGCCTACCGGCGCTGGAAAATCACTCTGTTTTCAACTGCCCGCGATGCTGCTGGACGGCCCCACCCTCGTAATATATCCGATTCTTTCGTTAATGGCGGATCAAGAACGCCGCTTGCTGGAAAAGGATTTCGCCCCCGTGATACTGCGCGGCGGTCAAAGCGTGGAAGAACGCGCCGCCATAATGGAAAAAATAACGAGCGGAGAAAGCCGCTTTATCATAGCCAACCCGGAGGTGCTTTTAACCGAAAAACTGCTGCGGCTTCTGCCGGAAATGGGCATTGTTCATGTTGTGATTGACGAGGCGCACTGTGTAAGCGAATGGGGAGAAAGTTTTAGGCCGTCGTACCTTGAAATCGGCAAGATAATTGAAGCGTCAGCCGCGCCGCTGGTTACGGCATTTACAGCGACCGCGTCCGCTCCCGTGCTGGAAAAGATAAGCCGCTATATTTTCGGCGGCGCGGGCGCTCATCAAATTGTGGGAAACCCAGACCGCTCAAATATCGCTTACGCGGCTCGAGGCGCTATACTGCGGGATCTTGCGGTACGCGATATTATTGCCGCCAACGAAAGGCCCGCCATCGTGTTCTGCTCATCGCGGCATGGAACGGAAAATCTGGCGCGTTATCTGCGAAACAGCCTGCAAAGCGGTGAAATCCGCTTTTACCACGCCGGCCTTGAACGTCCCGAAAAAACGGATGTCGAAAAATGGTTCTTTTCAAGCGCGGAAGGAGTGCTGGTGGCTACCTGCGCCTACGGCATGGGCGTAGACAAAGCTAATATACGCACCGTGATACACCGCGACTGTCCGCCTTCCGTAGAGGCCTACTTACAAGAATCGGGGCGGGCGGGACGGGACGGCGCTCTTTCCCGCGCCTTTTTGTTGTGGGGGCCGGATGATGAGTCAGCGCTAAGGCGGGCAAAGACTGACGCGGACAAGAGGCGCCTAGCCGACCTGTTCGAGTACGCGCGCGATTCCGTAAATTGCAGGCGGGAACGGCTGCTCAATCTATTGAACTATGAAGGCGGCGGCGAAAAGCCCGAAACAGAATGCTGCGATGTCTGCGCCAAAAACGCCAATTCAGCGTTACGCGAAGAAGCCGCGATAAGCGGTTTTTTTAGACGGAACAAAAGGTCGTACACGCTTGATGAGGCGTCCAATGTCCTTGCTAAAGCCGCCGAAGCTAAAAACAACTACAGACTAAGCCCATGGAGCCCAGCTGAGGCTAAACGCGCGGTGAGCGTTCTTTTGGATATGGGGCGGCTTAAACGAATGAGATTCTTCCCGTGGAAAAATAAAATATGCTAGCAGTTTGCTGCTTACCGCTATATACTATTTTTAGGAAACGTTATGATAAAAATCAGCGAAAACGATGATGTGATAGACATCTGCATGGACAACGTGTTCAAGGCGGTGTTTACAAAAAACACCCCCGAATCCAAGACCGCCCTGTCAAAGCTACTGTCGGCGGTCATAGGCTTCGAAGTAACTGTAACAGCCATCACTACGAACGAGCCGCCCATAGAAAATATCCGCGACAGGCAGATACGGTTTGACATAAACTGTATAGCCGGCAACGGCAAACTGATGAATGTGGAGATGTCAGTAAACCCGGATAATTTTGAACCCATAAGGCTTGAGTTTCACACAGGCAAACTGTTCACAGGTCAGGATATACGCGGCATCCAGAAAACATACAACGACCTTAACGACGCTTACCAGATAGCGTTTTTGGTTAAAGGGCGCTTTTTCGAGGATGCCGGTTTTTTACATACTTTCGAGTATTACGACGAGTTAAGAAAGATGCCGCTTGGAGGGCGGACGCACATTATCACTGTGGAGCTTGCCAAGCTGGGCTATCTGCTTGACAAGCCTGTGAATGAAATGAGCGCTTCCGAAAGGTGGGCGTTTTACTTCCGGTACATAACGGACAGAGAGAAGCGCGGCAA
>JAISCO010000028.1 GCA_031265535.1 Spirochaetaceae bacterium
CGCGGCGGTAAATGTAAATCTCTCGCGTTCTTCAACTCCGGCTTTTGTATGATCAACGCCCGCCATGCGTATATCCATACCTCTAGTATAACTTCCCCCCCATTCCAAAACAACCCGCCCACCAGTGGGTTTAAAGTCCGCTACGCGGTAACATACCGAAAGCGGCACTCGGCCTCTGCCGTCAGTCCGAAAACGGCGTTTGCATACGCGACTATTAGCGTCCACCAGTGGGGTTATATGCGCTACGCGCTAACATACCCAAAGCGGTGTTCAGCCTCTGCCTTCAGGTACGAAAACGGCGGTTGGCATACGCAACTGGTAGGCTGTGTTTGCTTTGTCTTTTTGGTTTTGGGCGCATTTTTTGCGGCAAAGCCGCAAAAAACCGGGCTTTCCGCTCCAATTCCTCATACCGCCTATGGCGGTACTGCGGGATTTCCACTTCAATCCCTTCCGCAGGGCTCAATGTTCACTGCTAATTGCTAATTGTTAATTCCTCATTGATAATTGCTAATTGATTTTTGTTTATATCGACTCGATAAAAGCGGCGTCCCCAACATAGCTGGAGCGCGTAAACAGGCATATTATGCGAAGTAAAGCCCCCTGTGCATTAATCTTTTTAATCACTATTCTTTTAATTTTTGTTTTTTGTTGAAGCAGTTCTTCTATAGATCCTTTTTAATAATCCTATTTTCCCAAAAAAGATGAAATACAATAAGAATAATATAATAATTGCCGGTATTCCATATACAACAATACCCAATATGATTATTAGTATCGTTGCGAAATAATTATCAAGTCCAGACATTAATCCGTTAATCCGGTGTCCTAGAGTTATTTTATTCTGATTATCAACCGGAACAGGCCCTAATAATTCAAGCTGTATTGTTGAGTACTGTATCAAATTATCATATATCCTGATTTGCTTGCCGACTTTGTCTATTTCTGCTTGTATTTGACCAATTTCTTTTTCTACCTTTAGAATTTCATCTATATTTTTTGCTTTTGCTAAATAATTTTGATATGTTTTTACCAGCTCTTGTTTGGTACTCAAACGGCTTTCTAAATCATAATAGTTCATAGTTATATCTTCTGTCGTTTCGCTATACATTATTATTTTACCTATAGCCACTAATTCTTCAAGAAACGAATTATATTTTTCCGCCGGAACTTTCAGAGTGTATTTGCTTAAATTATCATGAGTATTTATCAATGAGGCGTAGGCGCTATATTTTTGCATTAGTTCTTTCAATTTAGAGACAGCATACTCTAAATTTTCAATACGTACCTGTAAATTCGATGACGTTATAAATTTGTGAGGTGTAATTGTTTGTAATGATTGTAAATTTTCTGCCTCTTGGGAAATCACTCCAGAATCCAGTTTATTAAGTATGATTGTCTCCTGGCGAACTTCTCTATAAAGATTACTCATGTCTTCTCTAGGCGCCACTATGTAATTAAGGAACAGTACAACAATAACATGGACAATTCATTGAGGTAAGATACGGTAATTCCACGATACGAACGGGGTGATTTTCACCAAGTTAATTGTTGCGAAATCTTCATCGGACACTTTTTTTGCAAGCTTGTATTCGGTGTCGTCACGAACGCAAATCACGGTAAGCCCTGTGCTTGTTCGAGTTGCCCCAATCAAGTCAATGGCGGTTTGAACATCAATCAATGGCTGTCCTTGCCAGTTTTTAGTTATATAGCAAAACAGGCGGTGCTCCACTTTGTTCCATTTTGATGTGCCAGGCGGAAAATGCGATACGGATACTTCCAAATGTGTGCGGTTCGCAAATTGTTGAAGCCGGTATTTCCACATTTTAACTCTGTGCCCGTTACTCCCGCCGCAGTCGCAAGTTATGTACAGTTTTTTTGCATTTGGAAAAGTGTGTTTTCCAAGCGTTTCCCACCAACGCGAAATGCTTTCAACCGCAAACTCGCTCGTGTCGTGATTCGTACCCACATTGACAAAGCCCACATTGTTGTTGACATTGTACACGCCATACGGAGCGATTTTCCCCAGTTCCTTAATGGGGAAGTCATGATCAAACACTTTTCGCGGTTGATTTTTCGGTCTGTATTCGCTGCCACCGTTCTTGAAGTTCCCTATCTTCTCTTTTTTCTTTGTGTCAACAGAAATGACTGGGGCGCCTGCTTCGATATATTCAGCAGCCGTGGTATTTATATATTCAAATTGGGCGTTTCTGTCCGGATGCGGTTCACCGATTTGCATCATTTTCTGATTGATTTGTTTGCTGTAACCCATTGCGTCAAGTATTTTGCCTATGGTGACATGTCCAACAAAAATACTGCTCTTCTTTAGTTCTGTTTGTATTTTTCTTAAACTTTCGGTTGTGTACGACAGCACCCGCATGGGATCACCGTATGTTTTGCCGTCTATGATTTTAAGGATTTTTTCCTCAATGTCTGGATAATTCGCCTCAACGTATTTGCGCCCTCCGCCGCTTCGGCGTGTTTTCCCATCAATTGTGCCGTTATTGTTAAGTTCATCGACCGCTTTTGTTATGGTGGTTCGGGACATACCGGAGATGCGGCTTACCAGACTGATACCCCCGCGTCCATAGGATAGTGCTTCATTCGCCAAATACAATCGCTTTTGTCGCTCGTCCAATAGGGACATCATTCTTTGAATCCGTTCTTCCATGCAATGTTTTCACTCCTCTTATTTGTTGAAAACATTGTCGCTTATTTTAATATATTGTTCAAGTTATTATTGAACTAATCCTAAGGCTTGGTATTTCCTGGCGAGAATCGGAGAACCTGCTGAATCCACTATCATCATATTTTGCAGATGTAGAAGTCGCTCCTGCTGATTTTTCACTACAGCTGTTTAATAATATAATGTAAAAGATAAAACCGATCGTTGCGGCCTTGTTTAACATAAAGTATCCCTCCAAATAAAGTTTTCTTTTATGTTTATATAAATTCTTTTTTTGTCAATAGTTTTTGATATTTTTGAGAAAAATTTGGGGCATAATGCCGCATAAGATCCTGTCCATATCCCGAGCCGCCTCATGGCGGCGTCCCGGCATAGCTGTGGCGCGTAAACAGGCATATTATGCGAAGCGTCGTACTTTACTATCATTTTTTTATTCGCAGTGGGTTTAATACCCCGCCGCAAACTATTATTCAAGTAAAAGGTACTTGTTCATTCCTCATTGTTAACTGCTCATTCTTCATTGTTAATTCCTCATTCTCAATTCACTGCCCATTATACATTGTTTGCGGCTTGGATTCCGTTGCCGCCAGTTCCGTCTCCAGTCGTTCTTTCAGGGCTTCCGTAGAGAAGCCCGCTTTTAGCAGATTCAGTATTTCCAGTTTGCCTTCCGTTTTACCTTCCATCAAAAGCCTTTTGCCGTAACCGATTAACGATGTGTCTATCATCTCTTTTACCTCCGTTGTCCTGTAGCCTTTCCCCACATATTCCACCATGCCGGCCAGCCTCTCCAGTAGCGTCGTTATGTCCGCCTCGTCCAAAAGACATTCTCGCGCGCTTCCCTCTATCGTCTTTGCCAGCTTAAAGCCCAGTTCCTTGAACGCTTCCTCCACCCGCCGCCGTTCCTCGTCCGTCTTCGCCCGTTTCGCCTCTTTCCTCAGCCTGACAATGTAGAACGGCAGCAGCAACGCTAAGCCTTTCCCGGCCAGTTCCTCCGCCCCGTATTCCAGCAGCTTTAACGCCCTCACCTTAAAATCATGCTCCGTCCCGTCGGGAAACTCCAGCCGTATTTTTAGAACGTCTGGCGTTATGTTCCCCGCCTCTAAATATATCACGATCATGCGGGGAAACGGCAGTATGACCCAGCAGTTTCGTTACAAGCCCTACACGGCAGCAAGTCAAAATTTGCCTTATAAAAACAGAAAAAACAGCTACGCGGTTTTTTTCCATGCGGTTTTTAGGCATTTTCTTCCTGCTTATCTGTCTTAATGCCTAAAAACCGCCCTTCTTTCAGAAAGGCACCACAGCAATTATATGCAAAAAGCGGCCAACCGTAACAGCCACACAAAAAATCGCGGGTGTCAGCGAAAAAATGGGAGAGGGGCCCGCCGGGAGAGGGACTCCCATTTTTTCGGCTGACAGGCCCCGCGCTTTTTAGCGTGTGCCTTATGGGTGAGGCGTGTTAAATGTTAAATTGCTGCGGCGCCGAACAGGCTGTTGATGAAGCTGACGAGAGCCTTGTCCGACAGGCTGCCTATAATCTGCTTGAACGAGCGGTCGAATATGTCGCCGCCGCCGTCCGGAGCGCCGTCATTGGTTTTGGGCATGGGTATAGCTTACATGAAAAACGGCGGTTGGAACAGGGGACGGAATTTGAATAAAAGAGCCGCAAATTACGCTGAGTACCACTGATTTCTATGCTCATGCCAAGCGTAATCAGCGTAATCAGTGGACGTAATCAGCGTTAATTTGTGTAATTTGCGGCTAATGTGCCGATAGGCGGGATTATGTTCAATTCGCTGGCGGGCGGGGCGGGCGGAGGTCCGCACGATTAAAATCTCTTCTTAACGCCCGCTTCTTCCATAATAACATTGGCTAATCGTTTGCTGACTGTTTTAGGAACAGGAATAACATTCTTCCCATCACTATAAACATCGTGTGACCCTTTGCCATGCCTTAAAAAAATGTATCCGTTATCTTTTAACTCCTTTATGACCTTCCGTTCCCCATTCAGCCATAATGAACCTCATTTTCATAATTCATGATGAACTGAACCTTAAAATTCGATACTCCCAGCAAATCATATATAGTCAGGTTTGATTCTTGGATTAGCAGGTCCAAAGAACTGGCCCCGGCTACAAATCCAGGAATATCTTTGCTTGTGCTATACCAGATGTTGTCTTCATCATCATGATGAATGTATACAGTGTATGTCATTATTTTTCTCCTGCCTCTTCTTATCTTGTAAAAAACATATATTATAGCATACCGCTTGGCAATAATTTTGAAAGTCCATCGCTAAACCCGCTGGCGGGCGGGCGGGCGGTTATGAGCCGGAGGGTGTCCCGCTCGCCTTCAGCCGTTCCCTGATCTCTTCCGCAGAATGGCCGGCCTCAAAAAGTTTTAAGATTTCCGCCGTTTTCCGCTGTTCGCCCTGCTGCCACGCGTACACTATGCGGCTTTGGGTGTCCAACTCGTACTTGTATTCGCTCATTAGCCGCGCCCGCTCCACATCGTCCCTGCTTATCGTCATCAATACCTCGCTCGCCATTTCTATGCCCTCCTCAAACTCTATTATTTCGTTTATCTTGCCGCGCTTCTCCCTGTCCGTTATGTACCGGAAGTAGAACGCCCACCTTTCGGAAGCGTTCATTTCATTCACGGGTTTGTCCAGCAGATACCCCAGCTTGGCAAGTTCCACCGTGATGATGCGCGTCCGCCC
>JAISCO010000308.1 GCA_031265535.1 Spirochaetaceae bacterium
GACCGTTTCAAAGACTTCTTTCGGGCCTTTGCCCATAAGCACATAATTATAAAGCAAAGTTTTGGCGATCACCATAAACAGCGCGGCGGGTATGCCCTTGCCCGAAACATCCGCGATGACGACAACGAGCGTTTTATCGTCAGCCAATAAGAAATCATAGAAGTCGCCGCCGATTTCTCTTGCGGGTTCCATAACGCCGAAAATATCAATTTCTTTTCTGTGTGGAAACGGAGGGACTATATGCGGCAGCATACTGGACTGGATTTGTGTCGCAACATCCAATTCCGCGCTGATTCGTTCTTTCTCAACGGCAATAGCGGTCAGCGGAACAGCGATGTGCTTTGCGTATACATTTGCCGCCAGTGCCGTCAATGCCAAAATCAATATCAACAACTCGGCAAACAGCGCTATTGAATGGACTATGCGGTCATCAACACTCTTTACCGGCGCCGTTACCTCGCTTTCCGGAATGGCGTACAAAACCGTCCAATTGGCAAGTGCCAATTTCGATGTTGTGCTCAGCATACCGGGTTCAACCGTGGGGCGCGCGTCGGCGCTTGTAAGCAACTCGGCGCGTCCGCTTTTGCCAACGGCAATTGAAGCGACTTCACGATTCAAATCATCAAGGAGAATATCCATCGCCACCACGCCTTTGAACTCGCCCCTGGCAAACACGGATAAGCTGAGAGTGGTGGTGCTGCCGATACCTGTTATATTTTCATAACTAGTAATAACCGGCCCATCGGATTTTTGGGCCGACGTGTACCATACGCGCCCGCGCATCGCAACCTTGTCGTCGATAATCGTCTTACGCTTTGCATACGCATTGATGTCATAATGCAAGTTGATTCCGTTTTCGGTCGCGAGATATACGGAGTCGATTGTCGGGAACGCCTTTTTTATCGACACAAAGACCTTACCCACATTGCCGAGCAGCCGCGTTTCGTCCATATTGGGGGACATATCAGGTTCGAAAAAATAATGAAAAGAAAGAACGTTTTCGGGAATATCATAAACATAGGGCACATCAACAGGTTTATACTGACCCGGATTTTCGTAAATGTCCGATACGTAATCCTCTATAACAGACAGCTCATCATAATACTCTTGTAATCGGCGGTCTATCGAGCGGCCCGTTTCGTCCGACAGCGACTGCAAATTGGCGTATGCTGTTTTGATAAGCGATTCTTCCGTGATGCCGCGCACACTGTTCAGTTGGATAAGCGACAGCACTCCGCTTGCCAAAAGCGAAATTATGCTCACCATCAAAAATGCTATCGTAATTTGTTTACGTATCATAAGGCGCCCTTTTTCAGCGTAAGAATATTTTTGTTATCCTCACGCCTATACTCCACCGTATCCATCAGTTTTTTGGTCATAAAGATTCCGAGCCCGCCGGGTGTGCGCTCGTCCGCAGACTGTGTTAAATCGGGTTCTGCCTGTGCGGTGGGGTCGTATGGAACGCCGTTGTCCTCAAATTCGATCGTTACGGCATCGTCCGCCGCAATACGAATGACTACAGTCCCTGTTTTGTTTTGATAAGCAAAATTTGAGATGTTTGTAAAAATCTCATCAACCGCAATGTTGATATGGCGCCGCGATTTTACCGGAAAATCCCCGGTATGCGATTCAACAAACGCGAGAACCTTCTTAAAGTTTTCAAGTTTAGCCTCGATAATAAGTTCATCCATGATTTCCATCCTTAATCGCTACACTTGACCCACAGAAATTTTTAACCGCTAAGTCGAAGAAGTCGAAAAAGTTTTCATTCAAACTGCTCAAAACTTGAGCCGTTTTAGCCATTCTTTCTGGGAAATTTGGCGCTCCTACCCTTTTTTCCTTCCTTCTTTTACTTTTTTTACTTATTTGACTTCGTGGTAAATCTTCCTTTACAGCACAGTGTAATCATGCCTCGAGTTGTGGGTCAAGTTTAGGCCTTACCGACGGCGCAGAGTTAAGTCCGCTTTGGGTATGCTAACGCGGAGCGTATGAGAAACCCGCTGGCGGGCGGGTGGGCGGGTGGGCGGGCTGGCGGGGAATGGTGTAGAATTACAGCATGAGCCTCCCCGCCGCAGAGGGCTCAAATTTGCGGCGGGGTATTAAACAAGACTTTGCGAATAAACTTAATTTTGCAAGAGGAAACAATGAAAGCAATACAAACAGACGCGGCGCCGGCGGCTCGCGCGTGGGGGGGGGGGGGTATTATGATTAAAGAATAAATTGACAAGGAGTTTAGTGACAAACACGAGATTTCCGGCGCAGACAGACATTCACTTGCGCGTATAAGTTTAACCGCGCTTTTTGCGGCATTGCTAGCGGCGGGTACATTTATTTCGATCCCGCTGCCGTTTACGCCCGTCCCAATAGTCCTGCAAAACATGTTCGCGGTGCTGGCGGGTTTGACGCTTGGACCGGCGATGGGCGGCGCGGCTGTGGCATTGTACCTGCTGGCAGGGGCGATAGGCTTACCGGTTTTCGCGGGGGCTGCAGGCGGTTTTGTCCTATTTTTTGGACCCACCGGCGGTTTTTTACTTGGATCCCTGCTCTCCGCGATCCTTGCGGGCTTAATAGCGGGCGTTCCGCGGAACAGTAAAAAAACACCACTTTGGCGGCTTGTAGCCGCGTGCGCTTTGGGGATGCTGATCGTGTACGCACCCGGCGTCTTGTGGCTTAAAAGAGTGATGGCCGCATCCTGGGGCGAGGCGTTCACAATAGGTTTTACTCCGTTCATCATAGGCGACATAATAAAAAGCGCGCTCGCCGTAACCGCTGCCCGCAGGCTGCGAAAAAGCGCCGCGAAAGTTCTAAATGGATGAACATGGGTAAGCATGGATAAACCGCCGCTTTTTTCTATACGCCGGCTTTCAAAAAAATTTTCTTCCGGGCATACCGCAATTACCGGCCTTGATCTTGAGATTGAAGCCGGAGACTGCCTGATAATTGCCGGCGCCAACGGTTCCGGAAAAACCGTCCTAATGAAAATCATAACCGGGCTGATGGATTATTCATCCGGCGAAGTATTTTTTGAGGGAAAACCCCTTGAACAAGCGATAAAGCAGCTTCGCAGAGCGGTCGGCCTTGTTTTTCAGGACGCGGACGCGCAAATAATAGGCGCGACGGTGGCAGAGGATGCGGCGTTGGGACCGAAAAA
>JAISCO010000055.1 GCA_031265535.1 Spirochaetaceae bacterium
TACAGCATGACGCGGCTATATCCGCCGCCTCGTCGGGGGGCCCGCTGTTAACGTCCGTAAAGACGCTTAAAAAAGATGCCTTGCACTTCGCGGTAATCGGTGTCAATGCGATGACGGCCAGGGACCGTCCAAATACGTTTTTTGCCATACCGAGCAGTCCCGTATTGGCAAATTTTATCGAGCGGGCGCTGAAACAATTATCGCCGGAAGCTGTTTGGGAAGAAGAAAACAATAACGGAATGGACACCGCAAATGTTATCCCTGTAAACACTGAAATCAACGGGACGCTAAACCCCTTGGGCGACGAGGATTGGTACCGGCTGGATATTCCCGCAGCCCCTGAAAAACCCGTTGACGCGCTCCTTGTTGTAAAGGGAAGCGGGGATTTTTCAGTGGAGGTATACGACTTGAACGGCGAAACTGTTCAGACGGTGAAAAATACTGATGGCGCTATACAGTTCCAGACGGGGACTACAGTGTTCATTAAGGTTAAACAGGAGCTTCCGTATTTTGATGTCTATGCTTTGACGGTATTACCGCAGGAATAGGCCTAAGCCTCTGGGCGCTGGAGGATTCGAAGCTCCGGCGTCCACAGTGTAAACGCGGCGCTCTGACCAACTGAGCTAAGCCCCCCGGCTGCCTAACGATAACACACTCTGCCCTAGCTGTTAAGGCTGCGTATTGCGTATTAAACCCCACTGCGAATAAAAATAGAAAAAACCGCGCAGCATTTTTTCACGCGCTTTTGGACGTGCGCCTTAACGGACGGGTCGCGTTAAAAGTAAAATTGCTGCCGCGCTTGCATATCATATTGACTATCCCGCGCATTTCTGCTAGATTTTAACGACTGTAGTTAATCCGCAGACTCACGAAAAAGGAGCGATATGAAAGACGTTAATATGCCGAAAATTTATCTTGACTGTGATACCTTAAATCCCCCCCCCCCCCCCTCGCTTTTTAGCATAAAAAGTTGTAATACGTTTGGAGTTGTTCGGAAACTTCAGTCTCTGCAAGCTAAACTGTGTTTGGTCGAATTCCTCTTAAAAACTACAAATAGCGATCTATTAGTAATCAGGAGAAAATACTTATGGACGCTTTAAACACAAAAACCCTTGACATTGAAATTATCTATCCGTCCGAAGATGAAAACGCTGTACTAAACCGTTTAGATAAAAAATATGAAATGATTTCATTTATGAGCAATGAGGAGCGGGCGTTTTTGAACGCTCTTGTGCTTCGCAAAAAACCCGTGAAACTGCTGGAAGTTGGAGTTGCCGCCGGAGGATCGGCAATAGTAATGTTAAACGCGATTAAAGATGATCCAAACGCGGAACTCCATTCAATTGATTATGCGGAGCGCTGCATCAGCGATACAAGATTACGAAGCGGTTACTTTGTTGACGAATATCCGTATCTGAAAGATAAATTCAATCTTTATACCGGCGGTCTTGCGCTGAGCTTTCTTGACAAGATCGGCGGCGGCATTGATTTTTGCTTTATAGATACCGTACATTCCAATCCGGGCGAGATACTGGACTTTCTATTTGTTTTGCCGTATCTAAAAGATGATGCGCTTGTAGTATTCCACGACACGAAACTTCAAACCAATCTTGAGTTTTCGTTGAACAAATGGGAGCTAACGAATAATCTGTTAACCAGCGCTATTTTTGGGAAACTATTGATTCAGGGAAATTTTACCCGCAGTGATGACGAGATCGAATATCCGTCAAAATATGGGATAACTTATTTTCCAAATATAACGGCTATCAAAATATGCAAAGAGACTAAAGAGCGTTTGTACAGTATCTTTAACCTGCTTACAATAAAATGGGAATATTGTCCATCAATAGATGAAGAAAAAGAAATCATCAATTTTTTTGCAAGGTTTTATAACAAATATTATATAGATTATATGAACGATGTATTTTGCTATGAAAGAAAATTCCACGCGTATAAACCTGCTTTTGTCGATAAACTGCTGCGTCCGTTTTTGAGAATTATTGCCGGAATTTTTAACGCCGATATTAGAAAAAAAGTCAGGAAAATACTTGGAAAAAATCTGTCGAGCCAGATATACAAAATACTGCGCATGTAAACCCAACATAAATTAGCAATTAACAATTAACAATTAGCAATGCTACCAGCCGCGTATGCCAATCGCCCTTTTCAGACCCTACGGCACGGAGTGAAAGTTGCTTTGGGTATGCCGGCGCGTAGCGCATGTAAACCCGCTGGCGGGCGCGTATGCAAAGCGCCCTTTTCGTACCCGACGGCACGGAGTAAAAGCTGCTTTGGGTATGCCGGCGCGGAGCGCATGTGCCTCCATGGCAAATGGCTGGTGGATATTTGGGAAGGGGGGTATAATTGATTTATGAGTGCGGGAATACCCAAGTGGGATTTAAACTCTATTTATGCATCGTTTGATTGCAAGGAATACAAACAGGATTGCGGACATTTGCGGGAGCGGATTGCCGCGTTAGAGACACTGCTTGATGCTTTGCCGGACGCCCTTGCCGCCGGAAGCGCGGATGACACGGCGGGAGAAGCGCTGTTCAACACAATTAACGCGTGGGAGACGGCGGGCAACTATGCTGAAAACTTGGGCGCGTACGCCGAGGCGGTTTATACAGCGAGTACACAGGATGAACGCGCCCGCGCCGAGATAAACAATATCGAGACGCTGCGGCTGCCGCTGGGAAAAGACACGGTGATTTTTAGCGGCTTTCTTGCCGCGAACAAAGAGCGCGTTTTGCATCTTGCCGGGCATGATGAGCGCGTAAAACCCTATACATTTTTTCTTTCAGAGACAATAGAAAAAGCCGCTTTCCAGATGGAAAGCGGACTTGAGGATTTGGCCAACGACCTGCGGCGCTCGGCGGGCGATGCCTGGTCGCGGCTTCACGAGGCGCTTGCGTCCACCACTTCCGCCGTGTTGGATGGCGAGCGGAAAACGGCAACAGAACTGCGCTCATTGGCGAACAATACCGATAGAAATTTGCGCCGGCGCGCTTATGAGGCGGAACTTGAGGCTTGGAAAGCGGTGGAAATCCCCATGGCGGCGGCGCTTAACGGAGTAAAAGGCTTTGCCATTACCGTTGATACACGACGAGGCTGGAAAAGCCCGCTGCAAAAGTCGATTTTTCAGTCGCGGATAGATGAAAAAACCCTATATTCCCTTATTTCCGCCATTGAAAACGCGCTGCCGCAGTTTCGCCGTTACCTGACACTAAAGGCGCGTATACTTGGCATCAAAAAGTGCGCGTTTTTTGACATTTTTGCGCCCGTAGGAAAAAGCGCCGCTAAAAATTGGAACTGGGACGAGGCCGCCACGTTTATCGCCGATTGCTTTGAAGACTTTGACCCAACAATGGCGGCTTTTGCGCGCAGAATCTATGCCGCGAGCTGGGTTGACGCGGAGATGCGCGATGGCAAGATAGGCGGGGCGTACTGTACAGATTTTCCGCTGGCAAAAGAGGCGCGCATACTTTGTAATTTTAACGGCTCCTTTGATTCAGTGCTGACTGCGGCGCACGAAACCGGCCACGCGTGGCATCACGAGCTTATCAAAGATTTACCGCGGGCGCTTTCCCGTTACCCCATGACGTTGGCGGAGACGGCAAGCCTATTTGCCGAAACGCTGGTTTTTGAAGCCGCGGTAAAATCCGCCCCCCGGAACGAAAAACTGCCGCTTATTGAAGGCAGCGTAAAAGACTCGTGCCAGACCCTTGTGGATATTCTTTCACGCTACTATTTTGAGAAAGAATTGTTTTTAAGACGGGCGGACAAAGAACTTTCCGCGGCGGAGTTATGCGCCATGATGCTGGACGCGCAGAAAAAAACCTATGGCGACGCGCTTGACGGCGAAAAGCTGCACCCGTATATGTGGGCGGCAAAGATACATTACTACAGCCCATCTCTGCCATTCTATAATTATCCTTATGCTTTTGGACATCTTTTCGCGTTATCGCTCTATGCCCGCGGCAGGGATGAGCGCTCGTTTGCCCGCGTGTACCGGGACATACTGAAGGCGGCGGGAAATTGTTCCGCCGGGGAACTGGCGCTTAAGGCAGGGTTTGATATATCAAATTTTGAAATATCAGATTTTGATATATCAAACGAAAACTTTTGGAAGCAGGGTATAAATATCATTGCGGAACGGATTTCATTACTGGAAAATTGGGAAAAAGGAACTTAACATGAAAAGCTCAAAAGTCGCGGTTATAGGCGCGGGCGCGTGGGGAACGGCGGTGGCAAAGGTTGTAGCCGAAAAAGGCCATCCAACCGTTATTTGGTGCCGTAAGCGGGAACAGGCGGATGAAATAAATTCTACCCATATTAACTCGCGCTACTTGAAAGATATTAAACTGCCTGCAAATCTTTCCGCTGTAAATGACATTGAGGAAGCGGCCGGCGGGAAAGAATTCATAATACTTGCCGTGCCGTCTCTTTACTTGCTGGACGAGCTTAAACAATTACTGAATGTGCCTTCGATACGGGAGGGGCAGACAGCGATAGGCGTTATTACTAAAGGCTTTCTGGAATCCCCGACCGGGCCGCGTCTTATTGTTGATGTTTTGGAAGATTACCTGCCCGGCTTCTATCGGGGGCATATTGTATACATTTCCGGCCCTTCTCACGCGGAAGAGGTGGCTAGGGGCAAGATTACCGGACTCATTGCGGCGAGCCGCAGCGCCCGCCAATCCATAAGGTTTAGATACCTGTTGAAGAGCCAAACGCTGCTTGTTTTTTCATCGCTTGATGTACGGGGGGTGCAGGTTTCGGCTGCCGTTAAAAATGTGATAGCGATAGCCTTTGGCGTGCTTGACGCGTTTAAGGCGCAAAAACCGTTCCTTACAAAGAGCCGCGTCAACGATCTTTTTGGCGACAATGCCGGCTCGCTGCTGCTTGCGGCGGGCTTAAACGAGATTCAAACGCTAGGCCGGGCAATGGGGGCGACTCACGCGGAAACTTTTACGTCGATAGCGGGTGTCGGCGACCTTGACGTTACTTGCCGCTCAATCTATGGACGCAACCGCCGTTTTGGGCGCGAAATCATCGAAAAGCGGATACTCGACCCGTTCAAAAACATTGATGACCTGATAGAACGGATAAGTGAAATTGGCTATATGCCGGAAGGTATAGCGGCGTGCAAGTATGTAAACTGCCTGCAAAAAAAGTATAAAATAAGGCTGCCCATCTGTTCGCAGGTCTATAATGTCCTAAACAAGGAGATAAGCACTGAAGACGCGCTTGCCGCAACATTGGATAGAATTATTTAACGGAAGGAAGAAGGAAAAGGGAAAAAGTAAGAAGCAAATAAAAAGGTGATAGTCGCAAAATTCATTGATTTACACTACGAGCAAGTTTTGAGATTTAACAGTGGATATGCTGGAAAACGAACTGTCGTGGGAAGCCATAAGCTCGTAAATTTTTTCGGCGGCCGAATCCTGTTTTCCGAAAACTTGTGAAAAAAGCGCGTTGTACCGATTCAAGTATAGGGTCGCCACGCCGCGCGCGGAATCAAGCCGTTCCTTGATGAAGCTGTGAAACCCGTTGACTTTATTGATACGCTTTGTGTGTGCCACGGTGCATTTG
>JAISCO010000066.1 GCA_031265535.1 Spirochaetaceae bacterium
TATTTCTTTTAATTCAACCAATAAATTTTCATTTCTATTCCCATTTTTTAATTCAGTTTTAATTTCGTCTTTTCTTTTCTCCAAATAATCTATTACTGTTTTCATAATTTTTATTAACCCCCTATATTTTATTCTAAAATTATTAAGTAAAATCATTTTATAATTTTACAAATTTGTTGTCAAGTGTTTTCCCATAATTTTTTATTTTTAATATATTCCTACCATTTTAGCCCACATTGCACATAACTCTCGTATAGACGAACTTTTTTCGTTTGCCGCCGGATACCTTGAACCCTTTCCCGTTCTGCGATTTGCGGTTTTTCTATCCAAAATGCGAACTCGAATTTCGTGGGTTTTCTATCCAAAATACGAACCTACAGCTTATCGAGGGGTCTTTTTACTTTCCTCAAAATTATACATATTACATTAAATTCTGTCAACAGTTTTTTATATAATAGGGTGCAGTTATAAATTATAGCTAACACTTGATCCGCCTATATAGGCTTCGACAAAAGGTATGACCACATCTTTTTTTCCACAAATCGCTTTCCGATTTCGCTTTAAGGGTCAACACTGGCTGGGCGCTCTCGATATTCCACCGCATGCCGGCCTGCTTGAGTCTTTGTTGCAACACGGTTTTGTTTCCGCTTTCAATTGCCCCGATAAAATACCCTTTGGCGATGTACGTCGGGTAGTCAATGTTGTTCGCAATTATCCTGCCGCGCCATATCGTCCAGTTCTTTTTCCGTGTTTCTTCTATCGTACATAATGCGGATAACAGTCACCGTCTCATTTTCATTGTCCGCAATATAAAATACAATGTAATTGTCCACGGGCATAACGCGAAGATTACGGCTCCGCCACGGTTCTTTTTCGTAACGCCGAAAACGTTCCGGCATATGAGCCAAAGAATACGCAGCCTTTTCGATTCGGGAATATTGTTTTTCCGCGATCAGCGGTTCCATCAGCGCATTAGCGATATACTCGTAAATCAATTTCAGGTCAAGCAGGGCCCGGTTTGCGATTTTTACATCATATGTCATATCCCAAGCTCACCGCGCAATGAAGCAAGCGCTTCTCCGGCAGGACGAACATTTCCTTTTTCAATATCCACATAGCCTTTTTCAAGTTCAGCGTGAAATTCATCCTCGGTAAGCATAGATATATCAAGTGGATGCGAAGCGGGGAGTGTTACATCAAACGGCATCCCTCGGTGCAATACGACCTGTTTCAAAAACATGCCTACCGCGTTTGACATCGGGATTCCCAGCTGTGTTAAAATCATTTCCGCGTTTTCTTTCAAATCCGGCTCGATCCTGACATATAAATTTGTACTTTTACTCATGTGAAACACCTCCGCTACTATTATAAGCAATTGTGCGGACAATGGCAATACATAAATAATATCTGCGAATACCGGAAGCCGGTCAAAATACGGCGCGTCTCATGTCTGCTGATGAAACGCGCTTATAACGCGGCAATCAAGGCAGATTTCAAGAAAAAGCGTTCCCTCCGCCCAATCGGACAGCGCATACCAAGGAACGGAGGCGAAATAGCGCATAGGTTTGCCGCAGTCCGGGCAGGCGTCGTATTGGAAATCCTGTATCCACGCGGCAAAGCCGCCCACGGTGATGATGCTCTCGTAGCTGCCTCGGGCAAAAAACAGATTCTCGGGGCGCTCGGCGAGCGCAAAATTCCCGGAAGTCATCTCCGCGTATTCGCTCTCCGGCATCGCACTTTCGTCGCCGAACGGCTCCATTAACTCCATAGTGCCGGCGCCGTCCGGACTGTAGCGCACGAGGGTACGCTCGCACATCGCGGCGCACTGTGGGCAGGCGGGGATTCTCATCGTACCGGGGAGATTCAAGAAGGCAAGCCGTTCATCCCTGCCGTCGAGCGTCAATATATCCATGAGTTTCGTTCCGCACTGCGGGCAGACGTCGGTGCGGGGCGTCGCCACCGTGACGGCCTTATCCGTTTCCGCCGCTCCGCCGGCGATGGGAAACACGGGATAACAGCGGTCAAAGTTCAATTCCGCTCGCCGTCCTTCCGAGTCGAATGTCCAACCGCCCGCTTGGGCGTAAACAGACGGAGGAACGAAGAGATTTTTCGACCACGGCAGCGGATTTCTTTCCAAGTGTACGAACGCCGCCAAAACATCGTCGCCGCCCGCGATGGCCAGGCATTGCAGAATATGGTTCGCTTCTTTGCAATCAGGCTGCATCACAAGCGCAATCAACTTCTCGCGCACCCCGGGCGCGGCGTCACGGTAGATTTCATGTGGATAATAGACCTCCGCTTCCGCCGCTGCCTCGGCGACAGAAGCGGTGGATATGCCTTTGTAGGCCAACAGACCGAGAAAATCGTCGTATTCGGTCGTATTGTAAAACTTGTCGTCCAACGCGCCGAGCGCGGCGGTTATCTCCGCGACTTTTGACTCCGCCTCGGCGTCGGTCATGGACCGGTACGCTTCCCGCTTATGACGCCGACGGCATTCGTTGCAAATGCCATTGAAATAGATGACCCTGCCGCACTCATCGCACTTGTATTCTTTATTACCCATTTTATTCTTTCCTCCTGACTCGCCGGCGGCGGCGTTCAATCCCACCAAAAATACCAAACGGAAGTGCCCTTGAGCCTGCTTGCCAAAGCGCGAATGT
>JAISCO010000401.1 GCA_031265535.1 Spirochaetaceae bacterium
CCGCGTTTTGCAGCGCCTCACGCGCCGCGTCTATGTCTTTTTCCAGGGCGCGGCACAGTCCGGCCACGGCGCTGTTTTTGATTATTCCGGAAATCGTCCGAACCGACTCAAGGTCGCCCGGGCTGGACGCGGGATAGCCCGCCTCTATTACATCAACGCCAAGCAGTTCAAGCCGCTTTGCTACCTCAATTTTTTCCGCGACATTCATCGAACACCCCGGCGACTGTTCGCCGTCTCGCAGTGTCGTATCAAAAATACGCACCATCCGTTTTGCGTCCGCCATAACAAAAACTCCTTTGCCTGCCGTTCTGATAAGTTATGATAAATATCGTATACTTCTGGAAGTTTTTACACAACACACTAAAAAAGGAAAAAGGAAGAAAGAAAAAGGAAGAACAATGAGCAATGAACAATGGACAGTGAACAGTGAGGAATTACTTTTTACTTCTTACCTTTTCTTTCTTACAAAAGGGGGAAGCGCATCAATCATAACCGTTAAAATTTTGAGATAATGTGATAAATTTTTTGTCGCGGCTCCCCCCGCCCAAAAACGGCACGTGAACTAGTGAGCGTGTGTAAGTATGTGGCAGCATGGCGTAGGCCCAAAAAACTTACTGTTACATGCCGCTTAAAGGCCGCGCTCCATAGTCCTCATTCCGCTGCGCGCGCCAACGAAAGTTGGCGAACATTCCGGTCTATTCCACTACCCCCGCCCATTATCAATGAGCAGTGAGGACAATTCAAGTAAAAAGGAAAAAGTAAAAGGGAAGAAGGAACAGGTAAGTTCGCAGACATCTTAACGCAAATTTCAATTTTTGTTAAAATTGACCGATAATCTAAGGAAAATCTATATTATAGGAGCCGGTTCCAAAACTGAAGTTTTGTAACAGCTTCAGAGTATAGAATTGTTCGGAAACTTCAGAGCCCGAACAAATTCCGCTTAAAAGCCGCAAAATGCCGTGCATTTTGCGGGACTTGTCAACTTAAAATGAACCTAAGGTTTATCGTGAACCAAGAGTTCACGTTGTCGAACAAGTCCAATTTTAGAATTGTATGTGGGAGTAACGCATGGAAAGCGAAAGAAAACCTTCGATTTTTAGCGATCGCGGTTTTATTGGTTCTGCCGGTGAGCTTGACGAATACGGTGTCTGGGTTAAAAGCAAACCTGAGGATATTGCCTTTGATAATAACGCTTTCTTTGATGACATAAGTAACGATATGGAAGTAACGGATAACGCGGCCGCATTTGATTTTGGAGTTGACGCCGTTGCGTCTCAATCGGATCTTGACGAGTCTGCGGACTGGACATCTCCGGATCAATCATTAGACACAATAGCGGATGAGCCGGAAACGGACATTTTTGATATAGACTTCGGCGTTGACGAGCCGGCGGAGCAACTCCCTGATACTCATACCGGAGACCCTTCCACAGCGGCAGATGAACTGGAAACCTTTGATTTTGACTTGGACGAACCAGAGGAACATACCTCCGGTATCCATGTTGAGGAGTTTTCTGATGTTAATGATGAGCCGGAAACGGACACTTTTGATATAGATTTCGGCGTTGACGAGCCGGCGGAGCAACTCCCTGATACTCATACCGGAGACCCTTCCACAGCGGATGAGTCGGAAACGGACACTTTTGATATAGACTTCGGCGTTGACGAGCCGGCGGAACAACTCCCTGATATTCTTACCGGTGACCCTTCCATAGCGGCAGATGAGTTGGAACTGGAAACCTTTGATTTTGACTTGGACGAACCGGAGGAACAACTCCCTGATATTCATACCGATGACTCTTCTACAGCGGATGAGTCGGAAACGGACACTTTTGATATAGACTTCGGCGTTGACGAGCCGGCGGAACAACTCCTTGATATTCTTGCCGGTGACCCTTCCACAGCGGCAGATGAACTGGAACTGGAAACCTTTGATTTTGACTTGGACGAGCCGGCGGAGCAACTCCCTGATACTCATGCCGGAGACCCTTCCACAGCGGCGGATGAACTGGAACTGGAAACCTTTGATTTTGACTTGGACGAACCGGAGGAACATACCTCCGGTATCCATGTTGAGGAGCAGGAAGCTTCCACAGCGGCAGGTGAACTGGAACTGGAAACCTTTGATTTTGACTTGGATGAACCGGAGGAACATATCTCCGGTATTCATGTTGAGGAGTTTTCTGATGCTAACGATGAGCCGGAAACAGACACTTTTGATATAGACCTCGGCGTTGACGAACCGGCGGAGCAGCTTCCTGATATTCTTACCGGTGACCCTTCCACAGCGGCAGATGAACTGGAACTGGAAACCTTTGATTTTAACTTGGATGAACCAGAGGAACACATCTCCGGTATCCATGTTGAGGAGTTTTCTGATGCTAATGATGAACCGCGATCCGACACAAGCATAGCTGATGTAATATCCGGCAGTCATGACGCTGAGACTGATTTTGCGGATATACCGGAAAAAACTGAAAAACCCAAAAAGCCGCAGGCGGTGGACACGGGCGAAACTGAAAATGCGGCGCTGCCTCAGATGGATACACGTTCAACCGAGCTTTTGCTAAAAATTGTTGATGAGCTTTCTACTATAAAGGCTGAACTAAGCCGCCTAAAGGATGAAATTTCAAATATTCGCGAAAACATCGCGTCGGCCGATTTTCAGATTGAAGCGGATGTGAACGGTGAGAATGAAACGCCTTCCGGCGAAGAACCCGCGGCTGTGATAAATAACGCCGGTATTGAGCTTAAAGAATCTGATATTTCCGGTAATCACGCTTCTGTTCTGGATACGGAATTTTTACAGATGGAAGATGATGCGGCTCTGTCTAACGAGGCGGGGTCTCTCGTAGAAAATCCAGTGGAATTTTCCGCGGAAGATTCCGCGGAGTCCCCCGAACTGTCCGTTGATCTGGATTTGAGCGAGGAAGATTTATTTCCTGATACACCGCCTTTCGGGACAGAAGCGGAGGCCGCTTTTTCTGAAATAATTGAAGAGCATCTCGTTGTGCCTTCTTTGCCGCAGGACGAGACATACACCGCGGACTATTTATCGCCGGATGAACGGGCGGCAATTGTCAGGGATGATGCTGCCGTTTTGAATGAGATAGCACCGCCTGTAGAACTTGAGCCTGAGCCGGCCGCGCCTCAGCCTGAACTGTCCAAACCGCTTAAGCCAAGCCCTGAGCCGGCTGTATCTCAATCTGAAATAGATACCCAAACCGCGGCACAGGCAGCGCCGCCGCAAACGCCGCTGAAAGCGGGGGAGGATATTACAGATTCACAGCAATTCAAAAAAGAATTACAGGTGGTGCTTTCGTATATGGACAGGCTGCTCGAATCTCTTCCCGATGAAAAAATAGAAGAGTTTGCGCGTTCCAAACAATTTGATATATACAAGAAAGTGTTCAAAGAGTTAGGTCTTGTGTAATGCAGGCCATGGAAACGGTTCGCCGCAAGCTTGATCATTACAAAAAGATATATTCGCCTTTGCAGGGTTTTGCTTTAGATTTTCCAAAAGACTTTGAGGAAAAATCAAAGCGGGGATTTTATAAACAGATCAGCGGAATGATTTCATCTTTTGGGGCGGCAGTACGTCTGCCAAGCAGCCGTGTTTTGGTTTTGCTGCCGAAAGAGTATGACTGCGCTCTTGTAGCGCACCGTATATGCGCCAACCTTGAGGCAAGCGCCCTGCTTTTTTTTGAAGCGAATAATACGGATATAATTGTAAATCTTATCAGTGATTATTGACGCATGGAAGAAACGCTTGTTCGCGCTCAATGCGGCTTAAATACGGTGGCTGCCGGACAAAAAAATATTCACTCCCGCTACAATCCAATTATTGAAGCGGAACGTTATATCGATTCGTTAAATCCGCGGGGCTGCATTGAATATATTATTTTGGCGGAATGCGGCCTTTGTTATGTAATTGAACCGCTGCGTAAAAAATTTCCAACGGCAAAAATTATCAGTCTGCATTTAAGCGCGTTTTATGCCGGTAAAAGTTATACAGCGCCTGACGCGGAATGGACGCCGGATTCACCTTTGTCCCTTAATGTATTTTTAGAAAATGAAATTGATGATACGGAAGCTGATAAAATTAAAATCATTGAATGGCGTCCCGCCGCGTCTGTGTATAAACACGAATACTTAAATCTTATAAAAGAGATTACGGCATTTGTCAAACTATCAGACGCAAACAAGCGTACCCGGACGGCTTTTGGACGGCGATGGTTAAAAAATGTTATTAGAAATTGTTTTTTGCTTAAAGATTGTATTAACATCACGCGGGTAACAAAAAGCGGTTTTGATTGCATTATTGCCGGGGCGGGTCCGGATTTGGAGGATGCATACGGCGCGATTCGGGATTTAACAAAAAACGGCGCTCTGTTGATAGCGGTTTCATCGGCGGTAAACGCTCTGCTTTACGCCGGTTTACATCCAGATATTATTGTTGCCTGCGACGGGGGTAACTGGGCTCATCTTCATCTTTTTGAAAGCATAAGATTTTTTTATGATAAAAAACCCGCCTATCCTGTTTTAGCGTTCAGCCTGAACGCGGCTATACCTTCACAGTGCGCCGTGTTTAATTTGCTGCCCATAAGTGATGAAAGTCTTTTTCAGGGTATCGCGGGTAAATTTTTTGATATTTCATGTTTATCTTTTCCGCAGCGCGGAACGGTCAGCGCGTCCGCTTTTGACCTTGCGCTGCATATAACAAGCGGCGTGATCTATACCGCCGGAATAAATTTTTCACATAAAGGTATTCGTACTCATGTAAAACCTTATGCGTTTGACGCGATTTTGTCGAATTCTACAGATCGTTTTCGTCCTCTATACACACGTCAATTTGAACGCGCGGACATGATTACAAAATCCGGCGCGAATAGTATATACGCCGGCTGGTTTTCCAGACAAAATTATCCGCGAAGTATATACTCGATAACGAATGATAATTGGGTCTTTACCGGCAAATCAAAAAAGATTACGGCGGATATATTTACTTTTAACAAAAAAAAGGCGGAATTCAATCCTGTTACCAATTTTATTTCGGCATTATTTGCCGCGCTGGAATCGCCTGTAACAAAAGATCGATTAGCGTATGAATTGTCGGATATGTTGTTTGACGGCGGCGAATCATCCAAATATGAAAATCTGCGGGACGAGTTGCTGCAAATCACTGAAAAATACCGCATTATAGAGGCGCGGAATGGATAAACACACATTCTTTGACCGGAATCTTCTTGTCCTTTCACGCTCTAACCCGGCCCTATGCGCGCGCTTGAGCGCCGCTGAAACTACGCTGGGACGCTATCGTTTTGTGGAAGGGCTGCACGGAGAGATACCCGCGTGGGTCGACTCAAGCGGCGCGGCGCATACTTTACATTCGCTTGTATCGCCGGAACGTGAGGCGGTCCGTTTGATTTCTACTTTGAATAATGGACAGTACATAGTGATAATGGGACTTGGCGCGGGTTATATGGCGGAAGCTGTTCTTGCCCGCACCGATACCGTGCGTCTGCTTGTGATAGAATATGATATTAACGGATTTGCGGAACTCTTATGTCATTATGATTATGTAAAAATATTTAATGACGCGCGTTTTTTTATTCTTGTCGATCCTGAACCGTCCGGTATCGAAAATTATATTCTTGATACATTTCAGCCGGCGCTGCATAACGGCATAAGGGCGCTTCCACTGCGCGCGCGTACAATTCATGACGAAGCGCATTTTGGTCCCGCGGCGGACGCCGTTAAATCCGCGATTGATCAGATTGCTTCCGATTATTCTGTGCAGGCGCTGTTTGGCAGGCGCTGGTTTTCAAATATTATACACAACTTGTTCAACGCGGAAAAACAACGCGGCGTTTTCGCGCCGGTAAAACACGCGGCAATCTGTGCGGCGGGTCCGTCGCTGGATTTACAGCTTGATATTATTGCCAAAGAACGAAAAACATTTTTTCTTATCGCGTCGGACACCGCGCTTTCAACATTGTTAGAAGCCGGACTGCCGCCGGATGCCGTAATATCTATCGATTGTCAGCATATCAGTTACTATCATTTTATGAAATATATGCCGCATGATATTCCGCTTTTTCTGGATTTATCGAGTCCGCCGCTTTTAACATCCATTGTAAAAAATTATTTTTTCTTTTCGGGCGGACATCCGTTAAGCAGTTATATAACACACTTTTTTAGGCCGTTTCCGGCGATTGATACATCGGGCGTAAACGTTACGTATGCCGCTTTGTCGCTTGCGGAACAGCTGGGCGCAAAAAATATATCCGTATACGGCGCGGATTTTTCATATCCAAAAGGAAAGCTTTACACTCGTCCCGCGTATTTGTATTCTTACTTTCGCCGCAAACAGAACCGGTTTATGCCGCCGGAGAGTTTTGCCGCTTCATTTTTGTATAATTCAAAATCATTGCGGCGCATTGAAAACACCGCTTCGTGGTACTATGAAACACGTCCGCTGTCTTTATACCGTAAAAAATTTGAGCAAAAGGCCTCGCTTATCAACGCCGGTATAAATATAGCGCCGGGCGAAGGCGCTCCTGTCATATTTTCTAAACCGGAAAAAGGCGGGTGGAATATGCAAAATGAAGAGCCGGCGCAGATATTTTCCGCGGGAAAGGCGTTTTGCGGCGCAAAAGAATTTTTGTCTTTCTACCGTGAAACTATAAATGAACTGCCATTACCCGAAGAAAATATAACAAACTATCAGCGCAAACTGCCGGATATGCAGAGATTAGTTTTTACCACCTTGCTGCCCGCCGCCGCCGCAATAAAGTACCGCGGCGTTGACCGTTCCGGCGCGGATTGCGGCGTAAAAGAGCTGCTGGCTGTAGTAAAAACATATTGCTTGACGGAGTTGTCCCGCGTGCTGGACGCACAGCCGCGCTAGTGTCTTGACATCTTTCAAACTGTGGGTAGTGGTCTCAAGACCGGAAGAAGAATATTTTACCGCAAAGTCGAAAAAGTCGAAGAAGGAAAGAGAAAGAAACGAGCACCGTAAAGGTGGCTGCCCGTTGCGTATGCAAACGCCGTTTTCGGACCCGACGGCACGGAGTAATTAACAATTAACAATTAGCAGTTAACAGTTAACAGTTAGCAGTTGCAATGATAAGGCTGGCAGCCGCGTATGCAAACGCCGTTTTCGGCCCCTAAGGCACTGAGCAAAGCCCGCCTGCGGTATGCTAGCGCGGAGCGCATGAGAACCCACTGGTGGGTGGGCTTGAAAAATGCTATAAAACCTATATGAATGTTCGAGAAAGACTTGACGCGATTGCCGAAAGA